>NZ_JAGXJZ010000160.1:0-615 GCF_019091095.1 Achromobacter sp. GbtcB20
CAGCGCATCGTACTGGGTCGAGCCGTTCCAGCGCGCCATGACGGCGGCCTTGGCGTCTTCCGTCATGCGGCCCTTCTTGACCTGGCCGTCGTAGACTTTTTCGACGTTCTTGCGGCCGCGCGCCAGCGCTTCCTCGTCGCGCTCGATCATGGTGACCGGCAGGCCGGCGTCCAGGGCGGCGACGGCAATGCCGGCGCCCATGGTGCCGCCGCCGACGATGCCGACGCTGGCGACCGCGCGCGGTTTCGCCTCGCGCGTTTCCGGCGACTTGGCCGTTTCACGCTCGGCGAAGAAGGCGTGCACCAGGCCGGCGCGCTGTGGGCTGTCCAGGCATTCCATGAACAGCTTGCGCTCGAGCGCCAGGCCTTCGTCGAAGCCCAGGTCGAGGGCGCCCTGCACCGCATCGACGATCTTCAGTGGCGAGAACAGGCCGCGGGATTTCTTCGCGGTCTCGACGCGTGCGGCCTCGATGGCGGCGCGCTGTTCCTCGCGGTTGGCCAGGGCCTGCGCTTCGCTGGTGCGGCGCACCGGGGCGTCGGCTGCCAGAAGCTCCCTGGCGTAGGCGATGCCGGCGGCGGCGGCGTCCTCGCCCTGCGCGACACGGTCGACCAGGCC
>NZ_JAGXJZ010000161.1:0-612 GCF_019091095.1 Achromobacter sp. GbtcB20
CTATGGCCATGCCGCGGGCGATGCCGTGCTGCGCGCCTTCGCGACCCAGGCCCAGCAGATCCTGCGCACCACCGACATGATCGGCCGCTGGGGCGGCGAGGAATTCCTGCTGCTCCTGCCCGAAACCCCACCGGGCGACCCCGCGCTGGGCGTGGCGCGCCTGCGCGAGGCGCTGGCATCGATGCCGGCCAGTGCGGCGCTGCCGGACCTGCGCGTGCGCTTCTCGGCCGGCTTCGCCCGCTACGACGATGGCGAGCCGATCGACCAGGCGATCGAGCGTGCCGACCGCGCCCTGTATGCGGCCAAGTCGGCCGGGCGCAACCGCAGCGTGGCCCTGTAGCAGATCCTATTCCCGCTCGCGCGAGCGGCGGCGGATGTCGTCGTGGCGATCGCCGCGGCGCACGACGGCCGGACGGCGCAGGTCGTGCAGCAGGCGCGCCACCAGCACCAGACCCAGCAGCAGCGCGATAAAGGCCAGCATGACCGACAGCGGCAATCCGAACAATTCGCCCTGATCCATGACACCTCCCGTTCCCTGGAAAATCGCCCTCTATTTACCGGGCGCAAGAACGTAATGTGCCACTTCTATTCCTGCTGGAAATTGACCCAACT
>NZ_JAGXJZ010000162.1:0-608 GCF_019091095.1 Achromobacter sp. GbtcB20
CTGGGCCTTGCGGCCGCCGGCCGGGGCGCCCCGGCCGGCGCTGCCGCGGGTTGCCGCTTCGGGCCACGCGGTCTGACGAGGGCTCAGGCCCCCATGGCCAGCTCCTGCCACAGCCGCTCGGACCCGGACGCCGGCAAGGGCCGGCTGAACAGGTAGCCCTGGATTTCGTCGCAGCCGCGCTCGCGCAGGAATTCGCGTTGCGGCGCGGTCTCGACGCCTTCCGCGATCACCCGCATGCCGAGGTCGTGCGACAGCGAGACGATCGCCGCCACCATGGCCGCGCTGCCGGCATCGGTCTCGATGTCGTGCACGAAGGAGCGGTCGATCTTCAGCACGTCCACCGGGAAGCGCTTCAGGTAGGCCAGGCTGGAGTAGCCGGTGCCGAAGTCGTCGATCGACAGGTAGACGCCGATCCCGCGCAGGCGCTCGAGCGTGGCCATGGTCGCCTTGGCGTCGTCCATCAGCGTGCCCTCGGTCAGTTCGAGTTCGAGCAGCTTGGGGTCGAGCCCGGTGTCATCGAGCGCCGAGAGCACGAACTGCGACAGGTTCTCGTCCTTGAACTGCTTGGCCGAGAGGTTCACCGCCATCCGCAGCGCGCGCCGGACGTG
>NZ_JAGXJZ010000163.1:0-607 GCF_019091095.1 Achromobacter sp. GbtcB20
AGGGGAAATACGGAATCGGGATGGGGGTATAAGAAAAACTGATAGCAGTTATTCAAGAAGCTGAGCACCGGGCCATTGCCCATTCGTGCACAGCATTTCGGTGACTTCACGCACCAGGCGGCTGATCGCGGAAGCCGCGTTCGTCAGCGGGATGTTGCGCGAGGCACAGAGGGTCACCTTGCGCCGGATTGCCGGGCTGTGCACCGGCGTAGCGATCAGGGCGCCGCTGTCGATTTCCGCACGCAGCGGAGCCAGCGGCAGCAGGGTGGCGCCCATGTCGGCCAGCAGGGCCGATTTCAGGATCGCGATCGAATTGATCTCGATGATGTTGGCCAGCGCCAGCCCGGCGCTGCCGGCGGCCTGTTCGATCAGCGGGCGCACGCCGTGCTGCTGGGCCGGCAGGATCAGGGTGCTTGCCAGCGCCGCGCCGAGGGTGATGGCCGGGCCTGGCGGCACCCAGCTCGCGCCGGCGCGGCAGATGTACATCAAGTCTTCCTCGACCAGGGGCGTGGTGTCGAACCCGGTCAGCTGGCCGTCGTCGAACAGGACGGCCAGGTTCAGCCGTCCGGATTTCAGCTGTTCGTTCAGGTTGTCCGAGATTTCCTCG
>NZ_JAGXJZ010000164.1:0-604 GCF_019091095.1 Achromobacter sp. GbtcB20
GATGCAAGGCGGCGAGTGCGCCGCAGTGCGGGCACTGCAAGCGCGCGCCAACGCAGCAGCGCGTCGGTCATGGCAGCCAAAAACACATTTATTCTTGGGCGAGTACTTAGGGAAGCACTGATTCTAGCAGCACCTCGAAAGCACCGACGTCTTCGTCACGGCGCGCCACCGGTGCGCGGCAGCGCCAGTCCCTCGGCGCGCGCCAGCTGTTCCATCGCGTCTTCGAGGACGACGCGGGCCTGGGCCGCCGCGTTCCCGAGCGCGTGGTGCAGTTCGGCGTCCGCGCTGTCGCGGGAAGCGCACTGGGCGCTGTAGCGCTCGAAGCTGCCGACCATCAATAGCAGTTCGGTCAGGTGGCGCGGGCATTCGCAGGCCAGCTTCCCGCTGTTTACGCTCAGGCGGGCCAGCGCCTCCTCGTCGAACCGGGGCGGCGCCGGCTCGCTGCGTTGCGCCGGCAGCGGAAGGCGTTGCCCGTCCAGCGCGGTACGGCACAGGGACAGCAGCTCGCCCAGTTCGGCCGGCACGCGCGCCACCACCCAGCCCTGCGCCCGCAGGGCCCGGATGGTCGCGCTCGCGCAAAACCGGTACAGCACCGTTACCGCCC
>NZ_JAGXJZ010000165.1:0-601 GCF_019091095.1 Achromobacter sp. GbtcB20
GGACGCCTACATGCTCTACCTGAAGACCCATAACTTCCAGTGGTACGTCACCGGGCCGATGTTCTCGTCCCTGCACGTGATGGTCTAGGAGCAGTACAGCGAGCAGTGGAATGCGCTCGATGAAATCGCCGAGCGCATTCGTTCGCTGGGCCATTTCGCCCCGGCCACGTCGAAACGCTATGCCGAACTGTCGAGCATCAAGGAAGAACCGGAAGTACTCTCGGCCAAGGAAATGATCCGCCAACTGGTCGACGGCAACGAAATCATCGTCCGCACCATGCGCGAAGGCGTGAAGGTCGCCGACGAGCTGGACGACTTCCCGACCGCCGACATGCTGACCGCACGCATGGACGTACACGAGAAGAATGCCTGGATGCTGCGCTCCTTCCTGGAGCAAGGCGCCGGCGCGACGCAGGGCGAAGCCTCGTCGGATTAAGATGATGCGGCGGGCAGCACATGCCCGCCTGTCCCTTCCTGCTTTCCTGCCGGCTCAGGCCTCGGGCAGGACGTAGTCGAATTCGTAGAAATGCTGGCGCTCCTCGATGCGGATGCGCATCGTGCCGGCAATCCCCGCCAGCTCCCCGGTGCCCGAATCGGGCAC
>NZ_JAGXJZ010000166.1:0-601 GCF_019091095.1 Achromobacter sp. GbtcB20
GATGCGGAACCGGGGCTCTTCACCAGCCCGGTGCCGACGGTTCCCCGCTACCGGACCGAGGCGAAGCAGTACGCGCTTTTCCTTGAAGACCGCCTCGCGCTGACGACGCAATGGTCGCTCCTGGGCGGGCTGCGCTACGACCATGCGGACCTCGAGCGCCAGAACCTGGTTGCGGGGAACCTCGCTTTCGACAAGACCTTCGCCGACGTCGGCTGGCGCCTCGGCACCGTCTACGCGCTGACGCCCGACTTCACCGTTTACGGCCAGCTGGCAAAGGCAGCCGACCCGGTCGGTTCATTGCTCTTCCTGTCACCGGCGAACAGCCGCTTCGAGAACGCCACCGGGCGCCAGCTGGAACTCGGCCTGAAGCGCGCATTCTGGAACCGCCAGGGCGACTGGACGCTGGCCGTGTACGACATCACCAAAGACAATCTGCTGACGCGCGACCCGGCGAACCCGGCGCAAAGCATCCAGGTCGGCGCGCGCTCGTCCACTGGCATCGAGGGCACGCTCAGCATGCCCCTCGCGCGCCACTGGTCGCTGGACGCCAACGCCTCGATCCTGCGTGCGCGCTTCGACGATTTTGCCGAGCTTGTCGCCG
>NZ_JAGXJZ010000167.1:0-601 GCF_019091095.1 Achromobacter sp. GbtcB20
CCGGCATCACGCCTGCGCCGCCGCTTTTCCGGATAGCCATGAACGACAGCCCCGACGACCCTTTGGACGACATCTCGCGCCGCACGCTCGCGCATTACGAGCGCAACGCCCGGCAATTCTTCGCCGGCACCATCGGCCACGACGTCAGCCAGAACATCGCGGCCCTGCTCGGCGCCATCGAAGCGCCGAGCCCGTTCACGCTGCTCGACCTGGGCTGCGGACCGGGGCGCGACCTGAAGACCTTCGCCACGCTTGGCCACCGCGCCATCGGCCTGGACGGTTCCCGCGAATTCGTGACGATGGCGCGCGACTACAGCGGCTGCGAGGTCTGGCACCAGGACTTCCTGCACTTGGACTTGCCGCCGGAACTGTTCGACGGCGTGTTCGCCAACGCGTCGCTGTTCCACGTGCCCAGCCGGGCGCTGCCCGCCGTGCTGGCGGCGCTGCACGGCACGCTGAAACCGGGCGGAGTGCTGTTCAGCTCGAATCCGCGCGGGCACAACGAGGAAGGCTGGAGCGGGCCGCGCTACGGCAGCTGGTACGACTACCCGACCTGGGAGCGTCACCTGGCCGGCGCGGGCTTCGCGCCGCTCTACCATTA
>NZ_JAGXJZ010000168.1:0-599 GCF_019091095.1 Achromobacter sp. GbtcB20
TCTACCGAGTTGATCCGGCACGGCA
The DNA here is from genome assembly GCF_019091095.1 of Achromobacter sp. GbtcB20. Lineage (NCBI taxonomy): Bacteria > Pseudomonadati > Pseudomonadota > Betaproteobacteria > Burkholderiales > Alcaligenaceae > Achromobacter > Achromobacter sp. GbtcB20. The sequence continues at coordinate 26 of NZ_JAGXJZ010000168.1, forward strand.
ACGAAATACGGCGGGCGCCGGTCTTGGCCTTGCCATCGTGAAATCGATTGCGGAGGCACATGGTGGCTCTGTTGCCGTGACCTCCAGTGAGCTTGTCACCAGGTTTGACTTGGTATTGCCCCATCTGCGGCAGTAGTCCGAGGGCGCTGCGGTCCGTCCAGCCAACTGGCGTATCTCTTTGCCTGATTCTGGGATCTACCCGGCCGGCCACGTTGCTACGCGAGCGGGACATTTTTTCTCCGTGACTGCCACGTGCCCAGTCCTAGCGGCAGGCGCCGACATCATGCGCTTGTGTATCCCATCGCTACGCCCACACCGCGCGCGGGGGCCTTTGCTCGGTCGTGATCCGGTCACCGATCGTCGATAGCCTCAGCGGTCAGTGCCGAACGTCTGCCTGCTCGGCGCCTCGATCGCGCGCAGACCTGGCTGTGTGCGCTGAGCCCCTGAGGTGAGTTGGAAGTTGGTCTGCTGGTTCGTTGCGCGGGTATATGTACCCGTAGCTGGGTACAGAGAGTCTTATTGATCAAGATCAAGGTACTGCTATCAGGCGCCGGCTGCATATGAACGCAGCCAA
>NZ_JAGXJZ010000169.1:0-596 GCF_019091095.1 Achromobacter sp. GbtcB20
ATCGCAGCGCCTGGTGTGGGCGATCGAGAGCAAGGACAAGGGTACGACGAAGGCGGAACACGGCGCCAACTACAACACCTACGTGCTGGGCCGCGAAGGCTATTTGTCGATGAACCTGGTATCCGGCTTCGATTCGCTGGCGGCGAATAAACCCTTTGTCCAGACCCTGCTCGCGCAGACCAGCTTCAATGCCGGCAAGACCTATGCGGACTTCGATGCCGGCACCGACAAGGTGGCGGAGTACGGCATCGCGGCGCTGGTAACCGGTGTCGCGGCCAAGAAGCTGGGCCTGTTCGCGGTGATCGCGGCCTTCCTGGCCAAGTTTGCCAAGGTCATCCTGATTGCAGGCTTCGGGCTGATGGTGGGACTCGGCAAATTTTTCAGGCGCCGCAAGGCCTGATGCTTCCACCAGATATACCTCCGCCACGGCGGCGCCGCTTCGCGTGCACGGCCGTGTTTCTCATGCAATCGCCGGCTTGCACGGCACCGATACATTTTTCATGACCAATCAATCCGGACTCCTTCGTTCTTCCCGCGCCATCCTGGGCGCGGTGCTCGCCCTGGCTTTTTCCTCGGGCTGCGCGCATGCCCAAACC
>NZ_JAGXJZ010000017.1:0-137865 GCF_019091095.1 Achromobacter sp. GbtcB20
ATTTCCCGCCAGGCGACGCCGCGATTGGCCACGTCCATGACGCTTTGGGCCGAAGTCGCGTTTAGCGCATCCTTGGCTACGCGACCCGGTTTGGTGGAGTTTGCGCCGGGGCGCGAATTGTCTTTGTTTCGGAAGCCGCCGATCAGCTTCCGATTGGGGTTATCGATCGCGCGATCGACAATCAGATTGGCCAGCGGTGATAGTTCTTTCAGTTCGGGCTGCATATTGCTTCTGTAAAGCCAACTAAATTACAAAGACATTAATTGTAACATTTAGATGACTTTTGCTCCATGCGCGATGGGTACATGCATGCATCGGTACCGTCCGGTCATAGCCGGATGCGGCCGTTGATTACCGTCCGCATTCGGCCCGAATGACGCGAGGGCAACTCCGAGGGATAAACTGGTGATCCGTGCCCGAAGCTCCCTATCTGAAAACGCCAAACCTCTCAGATTCGGCGGGCCGCGGAAATCACTTGGGAGCGGCCGAGTCCATCAACCCCAGATCCCCAAACACAGCGCGCACGATCTTCATGCGCGCAGCGGCATCCTGTTTTTTCTTGACGTCCACGTTAAGCGCGAAATAGAAAACTTTGCCCTCCCGCTCCAGGTAGCCCACCAGCCATCCCGTCTGCTGCGCACCAGGTTCGCCAAGTCCGGCCCAACCCGTTTTGCCGCTCAGACGGTAGTCAGGCGTCTCTTCCAGGACGAGGATGTCCTTGGTCATCTGCACCGTCCGCTCGGACAGGCCGAATTGATTGACATAGAACCGGCGCAGGAATTCCACCTGCTCGTTCGCGGAGATTCTGAGCCCACCGGTTAGCCAGAATTGATCGATGCCACCAGAAATGTCTCGATTTCCGTAGTTGAACCGGTCGACATAAGCCTGCATTCGTTCGGCGCCGATGCGTCTGGCGATTTCCTGGTAATACCAGACGGCGGAGTTTTGAAGCGCCGATTCAAGCGTATGGTTTTGCGCCCATGCCGCCGGCCACCATGGCTGGCGAGGGTTGCGCTTGCTGTCCCACTCGATTTCGAAGTCCTTGCCTTTCGCGACGCCTGTTTCCAGCGCGATAAGCGAGTTGGGAATCTTGTAGGTGGATGCGGGCAGATACCGCTTGTCGGCCCTGGCCTCGTCGTAGCGCTGAAATGCGCCGGTCTGTCCGTCAAGCAGGACGAACGTGCCCTCAACTTGTTCCTCACGGAATCTCGCGCCGATATCGACCTGCGGTAATTCGGCGTGCGCGTCGGCGGACGCGAGCAACGTCATCAGCAGCGGAAAGGCGGCTTTGGCAAACCGACGAAATTTCGAATTCATGTTATCTCCGTGATTGTCATGCGGGATGCATGCGGCCGCCAGAATATGCGTGGGGTCCATGAGCGCCAATCAAGGTGCCGTAACGCCTGTAACATGGCGGCATGACTCAGAACATCCAAATCGATTTGGACCGTCCACTGCTTGTGGACGGCAAGCCTGCGCGGTATCAGTCGGTTTGGCTGCTGCTAAGGGTCTGGTACGCGCAGCAGACGGGTGAGGGGGCTGTGCCCGGGTCGTCATTGCAGGCCCGATACCCGGGGAACGCCAACTTGCGCATGTTTGTTTCCCGCGCATTTCGGGATTTCGCGGCGTGGGGCGTGGAGGTGGGGTGGGGAAGCGCCATTGACCTGCCGCCTGCGCTGCTCAATGCGTCACGGCGCAGCCAGGGACCCTTCTGGATGACGCAAGCGCAGGCAGACAGGGTGCTGTGCCGTCATGGTGCGGCGCCGGCAAGCCTGGACCTCGTGGCGAACTTTCTCGGATTGAGCGGGCAGGTGCCCCCGCGCGCAGATCTGCTGCAATATGTGACCCAGGAGGGGGATTACTGGAATCACCTTACCCAGGCCATGCGGCTGGCGCGAGATGGCATGGCGACAACGGGTATGAATTGGGCGGCGAGTTATCGGGCCGCCGACCGTACGGCGCTGGACGACTTTCAGCGAGCGTTGGCCATACTGAAGGAGAGTCTGGCATGGCGTCGTCACGGTAACGTAAGGCGTAGCGAGGCGGCGTTAAACAGGCTGGGAAAGATTCTCCAGTCGGAAGCCGTCGGTCCATCCATGCCGACCTTGGCGGCAATGGCGTCGGTTGCCACAGCCTGGAATAGCTATGCGCGCGGGGATATCAGGCAATCCCATGCCGGGCTGGACCGTCTGGCGGCAGACCAGTTTCTGGCGCCGGTCATTCGCTATAACCCCCGCGTACGATTTGAGTATCTGAATCTGCGTGCGCTGCTGCACAAAGGCAGCGCGCTTGAAGACAAAAGCGCGGATCGAGTTTTGAGAATGAACGAGGCGGAGAAGGCGATTAGCGCCTTGTCGGAAGCGCTGCAGGCCGCTTACGAGGCGGACTCTGTCGAGGCGGCTCAGGATGTGGCGGCAAACATCGGATGGACGTTGTGGCTGTTCTGGCAGCAGCGATTGCTGGCTGTCATCAACGACCAGGACGTTCATTCGGTACAAGGAACGTCGCTACGCTGGCTGGGGCTGTCGGAATGGATATGCGACCGCTTCGGCGTGGGCGGCAGTTCTGCCTGGAATACGGTATTCGTGCTCCGCATCGCGCGTGGCGGTTGCGACGACAGGAGCGGGGACGTAAAGCGCTTTCAATCGCAATCGCCCCTTCCGGTAGAAAAAATGCTGGAGGCGGTCAAGCCGTTTGAAGCCGCCTTTTCGCGTGCCAAGGGCTACGCGGACTGGTCGAATGTCGCGGCGTTTACGCTTGAGGAAAATGATGCGGGCCGGGTTTTCTATGGGGCTCATCAGGTGGCCAACCTGCTGCTTGAATTTGTGTGGTTTCGCACGCACAGCAAGGGGCTGAGTCGTGAGGTGTTTGCGGCGGTGGAGCGGCTGGCGCACATCGTCCAAGGGTTGGGTCCCGGCCAACGACGCTTTTTCAGGGAAAGCCTCAAGGCATTGCCGGAGCCGCTGCAGATCGCCGCAAAGGATGCGGCGGCTTCGCGCAACGGCAAGAAGCTGGCGTGATTGGCGTTCCTCGCGTTATACCTCGCGCAGGCACCCCAGAAATGCGGCCGTCAAACTTGACTCGGCCTGTTGCTGCGCGGCAAGGATATAGCGCGAGAACACGATCGTCGGCGAAAACGGCAAGCTGGTGACGCCGGGAATCTTCAAGGTTCGCATCACAAGCGGATTGACCACGCTTACCCCAAGCCCCATCGCCACCATGCGGCAGATCGTGGCCGCGTAGGGCGTATCCAGGATGAGCTTGCGGCGATCGGGCGCAAATGCGGCATCGATCGCGGCACGCGTGCCGTCGCCCTGGGTAAGCGAGACAAACGGTTCATCATCAAGGTCGCCGGCATTTACCCGTCGCTTGCGCGCGAGGCGATGCCCATTGGGAACGATGCACACCCCTTCATCCTCCGCCCAGAGATTCACGGCGACCCCGGGCGTATCGGCCAGATATGAGACCAGGCCCACGTCGCAATAGCGCGTTGCGGTCCACTTGGCGACGGTGGGCGAGTCGCCCGTGTGAATCGAGACCGGCACGTCGGGGTAGTGTTGCCGGAACTTGCGCATCACTTCCGGCATGACGCTCATGGCGATGGAAGGCACGGCGCCGATACGCAGCGTGCCGGGGCCCACTTGCCGAATCAGGCGCGCAGCATCGGCCAACGCATCCATGCCAAGAAATGCGCGTTGCACTTCCCGGTAGAACGCTTCGGCTTCCGGCGTGGGAATCAGTCCGCCCGGCCGGCGTTCAAACAATCGAAATCCGGTAGCCGTTTCCAGTTGCCCGATGACCCGGCTGATATTGGACTGCGAGGTGTGGAGCTCACCCGCAGCCAGCGTCATGGAACGCGTCAGCATCACCACGCGAAACGTCTCGATGTGCTTGAACTTCATTCGTGAATCCCCCGTATGTGAGTCGCAGCATATCAAAACTGCATGCGTAAGCCGAATACTGTCATTTGACGTAATGCCGGTCGATTTTCATACTCCAGCCATACATCGGATCGGGCGCCTTGCACGGGCAACAGGAGCAGGAAGATCATGGAATCGAAGGTCAGTCGCAGATTGCAGCAAGCCACCGCGCAGGAAGTCTGCGACCACATATATCTGCCGCGGTTGAATCGCGAGTTCGGTAGTGGCTTTGACTACCTGTCGGATATCAATCAAGCGCATCTGCTGATGCTGTTGCGGGCAGGCCTGATGCCGCGAGAGCCGGCCATCAGTCTTGCCCGCGCGCTGCAGCGAATGGAGCGTGATGGCGCCGCTGCGGTGCCGCTGGACCCGCAGCGGGAAGACGCGTACTTCAATTACGAAGCCCACCTCATGGGCTTGGCGGGATCGGAAGTGGGCGGCCGCCTGCATGTGGCGCGCAGCCGCAATGACATCCTTGCCACGCATGACCGGTTGCGGGCGCGCGACGCCGGTTTGAACGTGCTTGACGCGCTCAATGCAGTGCGAGAGGTAGCGATATCCCGCGCCGAGCAGTATGCCGGCGTGGTCATGCCCGGCTACACCCATCTGCAATCCGCGCAACCCATCACCTACGGCCACTATTTGGCCGCCGCGGCCGATGCCCTCGCCCGCGATGCGGCCCGCATCGAACAGGCGTTGGCGCATATCGATGCATGTCCGCTGGGCGCGGGCGCGCTGGCGGGAACAACGTTTCCCATCCAGCGCGAAGAGACGGCGCGTCTGCTGGGCTTTGACCGCTGCGTCGACAACTCACTGGATGCCGTGGCATCGCGGGATTTTGCCTGGGAACTGATGTCGGCGATGACCATCGCCTCGTTGACCTGGGGAAGAATCGCGCAGGACTTCTATGTGTGGGCCACCCCTGAGTTCGGGCTCATCAATTTTCCCGATCGCGTGGCCGGCACGTCCAGCATCATGCCGCAGAAGAAAAACCCGGTGGTGGTCGAGTATCTGAAAGGTAAAACCAGCCACCTGATCGCCCTGTTCACCGCGTCGATGACCGCGGTGAAGGGCACGCACTTCACGCATAGCGGCGATGGCAACAGGGAGAGCATGCGCAGCTTCTGGGAATCGGCCGACGAGTGCGTTCGCTGCCTGGCGCTTTTCCGGCTGGTGCTGGACGCCGCAGAGCCCGTCGAACAGACCATGCTGCGCAGAGCGAAGACCGACTTTTCCACGGCGACCGATCTGGCGGATGCGCTGGTGCGTGAATCGGGGCTGTCGTTCCGGGAAGCGCATCACGCGGTGGGCGCCGTGGTGTACCAAGCCATTGAAGCCAAGCTGTGTGCCGATGAGATTACCGTCGAGATGGTGAACGCCGCGGCGTCGGAACAGACCGGACGCGACATCCATCTTGATGCGGCAACCGTTCAACGTTGTCTGGATCCGCAGGCGAGCGTGCAGGCCCGTTCCGCCTATGGCGGCCCCGCGCCTGCGCAAGTGACAAAGCGTATTGAAGACCTGCGCCGCGCGCTGGCTGGCTCCCGGTCCCTGGCGGCATCCCGGCGCGAGGCGATTGCCGCGGCAAGGTCCACGTTGAAGAAAGAGATCGCGGTGCTGGCGATGGCGCCGCTGGACTAAGGCCGAGTCGGGATTACGGCTTTCCTATTCTTATTACACAAGGGGTTCCACCATGAAGCTTGCCATCACGATTGCCGCCGCCTCGGCGCTGGCATTTTCTTCTGCTGCGATTGCGGATGCCTATCCGACAAAGCCGATTCGGCTGATCATTCCATTCGCCGTGGGCGGCAGCACCGACAACCTGGGCCGCGTGCTGGCGGCGCGCCTGTCGGAGAAGCTTGGCCAGCAAGTGGTGGCCGACAACCGTCCGGGCGCGGGCGGCAACATTGGCACGGACCTGGTCGCCAAAGCGCCCGCCGACGGATACACGCTGTTGTTCGCCACCGAGGGCACGTTGGGGATCAATCCTTCCCTCTACAAGAAGCTGCCGTTCGACCCGGAGAAGGACTTCACGCCGATCGCGCAATTTGCCAGTGTGCCCAACATCCTGGTCGTCAATCCCAAGGTGCAGGCCAAGACAGTGCAAGAGCTTGCGGCCTACGCCAAGAGCAAGCCGGCCAGTCTGAACATGGGCTCGGCTGGCAACGGTACGACCAACCATCTGTCGGGTGAACTCTTCCAGTCGATGACGGGCACGTCCTTCACGCATGTGCCGTACAAAGGAAGCGGCCCCGCGATGGCGGACTTGTTGGCCGATCAGATCCAGTTGATGTTTGACAATCTGCCCGGCTCGTTGCCGCACGTGAAGGCCGGCAGCCTGCGAGCGTTGGCCGTGACCAGCGCCAAGCGCTCGCCGCTGCTGCCGGACGTGCCGACCATGGCCGAGGCGGGCGTGCCGGGCTATGACGTGGAAGTGTGGTTCGGCGTGGCAGCGCCCAAAGGCCTGCCGGCGCAGACGTTGGCGACGCTCTCCAAGGCCATCACCGAGATCTCGCAGGAGCCGGCGACGATAGAAAAGATCCTGAACATTGGCGCCACGCCGCTTACGTCCACGCCCGCTGAGTTCGGCAGCCGGATCCAGGAGGCCCGGCTCAAATGGGAGCCGATCGTGGCGCACTCTGGCGCCAAGATCGACTAGGACCCCTTGGCTACATCACCTTTACCGCCCGGCCGATGAACTGGATCGGACCGGTCGGCTTGCCGGTGGGCGAGCCATTGGGCGGTTCCAGCGTCAGTTCAAACAACTGGTTCGCCTCCAGCGGGGGCAGCTTGTCCAGGGGGATGCGCACCGGCTCGCCGGGTTTGATCAGGCCCAGCGACACCGGGCCGGCCCAGCCGTCCGCCTTGGTCCAGAATTCCAGCGCGCGGTCGGCCGGCACCTGCATGGCCGCAATCGGCACCAGTTGCACCTCGCGTTGACCCGCGCTGGCCTGCACCACCCAGCCTGGCGTCTGCGATTGGGGCGCTACCAGCACCACCATGTACTGCACGGGACCTGGCGTTTGCGCTGGCCGTAGCGCCAGCGTGCCGGTCAGCTTGGAGCCGTCCGCGGCCTCCCAGGTGGCGGACGGGCCGTAATAGGTGCCGACCTGCTTGCTTTGGCGGCGATCAAGTCCGGATCGCCCAACACGGCCGACCCGGCGCCCGGACTAGCGATCAGCAGCGCCCGGTATTCAAGTCTGAAATCAGGTTGTTGAAATCCTGGCGCAGGCTGTTGGCGTCGTTTTCGATCGTCGGGCGCATCATCTTGAACGCGCCGGTGCGGGCGGCGTCTTCCTTGTAGCGGCCGTTGTTGGTGTGCTCAAGAATCTGGCGGCCGGAGGCGAGGAAGCTGTTGACGTTCATCATCATGCCGCTGCAGCCCTTGGGGTCGGCTTCGCGCGTTTTCTTGTCAAAGCCCAGCGCCATTTCGTTCATCTTGTCCAACTGCTGCTTGAACGCTTCCTGGTCGGCGCCCAGCCCCTGGCCGTCGAACACGCCCGAGGCCTTGTCCATCGTGGCCTTGCCGTAATACACCATGCCGGCGCGGTAGTAGGCGACCGTGTCTTTCTTGGCCTTTTCGAAGGCTTCCTTGGTGTTCGCGGTGTCCTTGATCGAGATGCCGCGGTAGAAAATGTTTTCGGCTTTTGCGACGTCCGTCAGCGCGGCGACATAGGCCGGGCTTTTCTCGCGGGCCAGCGCGCCGTTGTCCGACAGGAAGGTCTTGGCTGCCGAATAGTTTTGCAGTTCGGTGCTCAGCGGCGCCAGCTTGCCCAGCGCGTCCGAGAACGCCTTGGCCGGTGCGTCGATTTCGGCGATGGGCGTCGGCATTGCCAGCGCGCGGTCGAGTTTTTCTTTGGTGCGCAGGATTGCCGTGTCGTTGCTGATGACAAAGTCCTTGAGCGGCTTGCCGCTCTTGAGGGCCGGGACGGCATGGGTCTCGTAGCGGTCCAGCGCCTGCGCGAACGTCGTGGAGAGGCTGTTCGCGGTATCGACGTACAGGTTGTACTTGATGATCTCTGCCTGAGCGGTGGTCGCCTCGGGCGCCTTGGCTTCCTGTTTGGCGCTATCGTCGCCGCACGCGGCAAGCGCCAGCGTGAAGATCAGAACTGCGGACATGCGCAAGGGGCGCGGCATAAACATCTTTGTTTCCTGTTGGGGGTGATTGTGAAGGGGACGGATGATATTCCCTTCGATTTCCCAACGGGCTACAAAGTCATTCAAAGCTGTCACAAGATTTTGCAGGGTTTGGCCATCGTCCGGATTCAACGCCGCCACCTCAGCGCAGATGCCCCTGCCCCTTCAGCGGCTGAACCGTTCGGCCGCTTCCACGATGCGTTGCGCGAGCAGCGCGGCCACGGGCTGGCGGATGTCGGAAGGACGTTCAACCAGTCCGATCTCGCGAAAGAAGGTAGCGTCGCCCAGCGTCTTGACGACGACTCCCCGTGGCAGCGAAAGCGCTTTGCTTAGCGGAAGCAGCGCAACGCCCACGCCCTTGCGCACGAGTTGCGCGATGGCCTGCAGCTCGTCCAGTTCAATGGCTTCCTTCGGCGTGATGCGCGAGTGCCGCAGGAACTGATCGACGAGTCTGCCGCCGAAGGAACCGCGGTCGTACCGAATGAAGGGCTCGTTTTCCAGCAGATCGAGCCACTCGCGCTGCCCGTGCTTGCGGGGGGCCAGCAGCACGAACGGCTCGCTGAACAGCACGCGCCAGCGCAAGTCGGCGGGTAGGGCGAAGGGGGGCTTGATCATCACCGCAATGTCCACTTCGCCCGAGTCGACCTGTCCCAGCAGGTTCAGCGACAGGCCCGGGACCAGCCGGATGCGATAGCCGGGGTTGATGCGCCAGAACTCGGTCAGGGCATCGGTCAAAAACGTTGTTTGCGCCGACGCGATGGAGCCGACCCGGATCAGGCCGGTCTTGGGGCTGCTTACGTTCTTGCCGAACTTGGCGTAGACGGCCATCACCTCTTCGGCAATGGCCAAGGCTTCGCGGCCATTGCTGTTCAGGTTTGCCGAACGTCCCGTGCGGTCAAAGAGCGGATAGCCCAGTTCTTCTTCCAGGCGCTGGATCTGCGCGCTGACGGCGGACTGCGTCAGACCGATGTGAGCCGCCGCATTGGCGAATGTGCCGTAACGCACAACGGCCATGAAAGTCTGGAGTTCTCGCCGCATGGTGGCCCTTGGTCGCTGGGGTTGCCCCGATCAGCGCAGGTTGTCAGGACGCTGAATCGTCTGGACGAAGGCGCGTGCGATCCGGGCGCCCGCCGCATCGGCGTCGTCCGCGTGCAGGGCGCGGTCGGCATCGGCCTGGGATTCAAGCCAGCCGGGCGCGATGCGATCGACGCGTTCCTTGTTGCTGCGGGTCCAGCGCTGTACCACATCGCCGCTGGCTTCGAAGTGAAACTGCATGCCATACGCGGCGCGGCCCACGCGAAAGCATTGATTCTTGACCAGGCGGCTCTCGGCAAGCAGCGCGGCGGAATCCGGCAGCGTGTAGGTGTCCACATGCCATTGAAAGCTGACGAAACCCGGATGCAACTCGGCAAACAACGGGTCCTTGCGCCCATCTTCCGTCACGGTAAGCGGCGTCCAGGAAAACTCCCGGGCCACCCCGAGCAGGTTGTCGGCCCCGTAAGCGCGGGCCAGCACCTGCGCCCCGAGGCAGATGCCCAGCACGGATTTGCCGGCATCGCCAAACTTGCGCATCAGCGCCACCAGTTTGGGCAGGTAGGGGTGAAGTTCGTCGTCTCGCGCGCTTGGCCAGCCGCCCGGCACGATCAACGCATCGAAGTCGTCCAGGCAGATGTCGCCCAGTCCATCGCGGTGCGCGCGGAACCAGGTGATTTCGGCATGGGCGCTTTGCAGCGCGCTCAACAGCAGCCCAAGCTGCGTGTCGTCCATGGTCTCGATGATTGCAACGCGTGGCGCCATAAGGGGGATCGAACGGTAGAGGTTGGACGCAAGGCGCCGGCAGCCCTTGCAGGTCAGACCGGCGAAAAGGGGGATAGTAACGGCACGCCTTGATATCGGGGAGGCCGCGCTGAATGGCTCAAGCCCCGCTTCGGCTCATTTCAGCGCGCTTTCTACGCATGGCAACGCCAAGGGCGGCGACGGACAGCGCCAGCGGAATGAATGACACCCACAGCACGGTGTTCCAACCGAACGCCGACAGCAGGCCCCCGGACGAGAACGAGCCGATCGCCATCAAGCCGAAGACGATGAAGTCGTTCAGGGACTGGACACGCGTTCTCTCCTCGGGACGATGGCATTCCAGCACCAGCGCGGACGCGCCCAGAAACCCGAAGTTCCATCCCACGCCGAGCAGGACCAGTGACCACCAGAAGTGCGCGACATCGATACCGCCCAGGCCCACCGCGGCCGCGACCCCAATCAACATCAGGCCCATGGTCGCGACCCGTCCCGCACCAAAGCGCGATATCAGTCTGCCGGTGAAAAAGCTTGGCGCGTACATGGCAATGACATGCCACTGCAGTCCGAGGTTGGCGGACTCCTGCGAGTGGCCGCAGAGGTGCATTGCCAGCGGTGCGGCCGTCATGAGGAAGTTCATGAGCATGTAGGAGACGGCGCCGGCGATCACTGCGGCGATGAAGCGCGGCTGCAGCGCAATCTCGGAAAGCGGCCGCCCGCCTGCGACCTCCGCGGCAGTGGGGGCGGGCAACCTGACACCGATAAGAATGAACGCCGAAATTGCTGCAACCGCCGCTTGCGCCAGAAAGGTGGCGGCAAACATGTGCGGCGGCCATAGGTTCATCGTGCCGTTGACGAGCTGTGGCCCGACGATCCCGGCCGCGACGCCGCCCGCCATGACCAGGGATAGCGCGCGCGCCCGTCGCTTGGGCTCCACGCCGTCCGCGGCGGCGAAGCGGAACGACAGGACGACCGCAGCATAGACACCGCCGAAGAACGTAGCCAGGCTGAACAGCCAGAAGCTTCCGATCAAGACCGCCAGCATCGCCAGCAGGCCGGTGAGCACGCCAGCGCCGGTGCCCAGCAGAAAGGCCGCGCGCCTGCCGTGGCGCCTGGCGACGGCGCCCATGGGCAGCGTGCACGTCGCCATGCCCACCACAAAGATGGAAATCGGCAGCGTCGCGAGCATGGGCGTCGGGGCAAGCGTATTGCCGATGATGGAGCCCGTTGCATAGACGACCACCGAATTCGCGCCCGCCAGGGCTTGGGCTGCGGTCAGTCGCCAGATGTTGCCTTGTTGAACACCCTCGGGCAGAACAGCGGGGCGGTCATGCGCGGAAGCGGCGCTATTTTTTGTCATTATGGTCAATGGCGTTACGTTGAGGTGGCATTACAACTCAAAGTTACGAAGGCGATCTATCGACAGTCTGCCAAGTTATATAGAATCGGCGACATATGAAAGCGCTCGTGCCGTGGGAAGCCATTACCGCGCCGCCAGATGTCCTGCCGCCTTTGCCAATGACCATGAGGGTGCAGTCCATCGGCGCGCGGAATTATTTCGCCATATCTCCGAATCAGGCTGCGTGGATTCCGTCAGGAACCTTGCATAGCGTTGGGACCTTCCTTGGCGCCGAATATCGCAGTGTTTGGCTTGCCTGCGCCTTCGCCCTTCAAGGTTCCGTTCCCTCTCCTGGACTTGAACCGACTTAGAATCGGTCACCAACTTTCGACTGAGGGGAGCCAGCCATGGTGGGTAGTGCCAAAAAAGCCTTGCTTGCAGGCATCTCATGTGTGTTTATCGCGGCCAGCGCATTGGCGGCGCCGCCAGAGGGAAAGGGCAAACCCGATAACGCTGGCCAGGGGCAAGGGCAGAGCAAGGGACGCGGACAGGGCAGCAACGGAAATGCTTCCGGAAAGGGCAACGCCGGTCACGGAGATGCGCCTTCCAAGTCCAACGATGCCAGCGTCACGCTGCGTTATGCGGGCATAACCGTCTCCACCGCCAGATCGTACGCGCAGGAGTATGGCCTGTCGGGCTACGGTCAGCTGCCGCCGGGTGTCCGCAAGAACCTCGCCCGTGGCAAGCCGCTGCCTCCCGGAATTGCGAAGAAAATGGTCCCCGGTCCGATGTTGGCCCGGCTCCCCGCCTATCCCGGGTATGAGTGGAGGGTGGCCGGATCGGATCTCGTCCTGGTCGCGGTTGCAACCGCCGTGGTCGCCGATATCCTGATCGACGTGTTCGATTGAGGGGCCACATGCGCCGTTGCGGCGGGCCGGTGTCCACCACGCCCGCGCCCCGGACTTGCCTGTATCATCCGCTGCAAGACATCCGTCCCCCGAGCGCCGTATACCGCCGCGCGGCCTGATTGCCAGTGACCCCGGATAGCCGCCATGCCCGACCCGCTACGTCTGCAGGCTTTGATACAGGAGTGCGCCCGCGGCCAGGAGTCCGCGCTGGCGGAACTCTATCGTCAGACCTCCCCGCATCTGTTTGCGCTTGCCGTACGTATATTGCGGCGAAGCGACTGGGCGGAAGAAGTCCTCCAGGACAGCTTCATCAATATCTGGCGCAATGCCGCCCGCTATTCCTCGGAGCAGAGCCAAGTCATGACCTGGATGACGCGCATCGTGCGCAACCGCTGCATCGACCTGCTACGCAGGCCGGACCTGGAACGCCCCGACGCCGACGGCGCGTTGACGCAGGCCTGGGCCGATGACGCGCCCGGCCCGTTCGAGCGGCTGCAACGCGACCAGGACGGCCAGCGCCTGGCGGACTGCCTGAAACAGCTCGAGGGGCAGCAACGCACCGCCATTGCGCTGTCCTTTTTCGACGACCTCAGCCACAGCGAGATCGCCCGGCGCCTCCAGGCGCCGCTGGGCACGATCAAGAGCTGGGTGCGGCGCGGCATGGACCGGCTCAAGAGGTGCCTGTCATGAACTACAGCAATCCTCAACTGCGCGAGCGGCTTGCCGCCGACTACGTGGCCGGCGCCATGCGCGGTGGCGCGCGCCGCCGTTTCGAGGGCCTGATGGCCGCCGACGCCAACCTGCGCCGCCAGGTGCGCGACTGGGAAAACGATATCTATCCGCTGTTATGGTCGCTGCCGCCGCGGGTTCCCCCGCGCCGCGTGTGGCGCGCCATCGAAGCGCGCCTGAAACCCGGCGGCAGCCACGGCTGGCAGGGCCTGACGTTCTGGCGCGTGCTTAGCGGCGCGCTGGCGGCCATGCTGGTGGCCGGCATGGTGGTCTACCCAATGCAGGTCGACCGCGCCGCGCGCACTCAATTGATGGCGGTGCTGCAAAGCCCCGAGGCGCAGGCCATGCTGGTGGTGCGCGCCGACGAGCGCGGCGGCCTGCACGTGCATACCTTGCAGGATCTGGCCTCGCGCGCCGACGGCAAGGCGCTGGAGCTCTGGGTGATTCCCCCGGGTCAGGCGCCGATATCCGTCGGGGTGGTGGCGCCCGATGGCCAGACGGCGCTGCCGCGCGCTCAAGGGCTGGAAGGGGTGCAGACCCTGGCCATCACCCTGGAGCCGCCGGGCGGCTCGCCCTCGGGCAAGCCCACCGGACCGGTCATCATGAAGGGCGACGTGCTCAAGATCTGAGCTGCATCCAAACCGGGCCTGCCCGCGTATAGAGGGTGTTCCGTTGCGGAGTGCCCCATGTCTTCCTGGATTGCCGCTGGCCCGCGTGGCCTGCTTGCCATCGTGGCCGTGGCCGCGCTGGCCCTGGGCCTGCTGGCCGCCTGTTCGCCATTGACGCTGCTAAACGGTGCGGTGCCCGAGGACGGCAGCGACGTCACGGCGGGGCTGGCTTACGGCACCTTGCCGCGTCAGCACCTGGACGTCTACCGGCCGACGGACGCCACGGGGGCGCCCGTGGTGGTTTTTTTCTACGGTGGCGGCTGGCGCAGCGGGGAACGCGCCGACTACCGGTTCGTGGGCGACGCGCTGGCGGCGCGTGGCATGGTGGCGGTTGTCGCCGACTACCGTCTTTATCCCGAAGCCGGCTTTCCGGCTTTTTTGCGCGACGCCGCCCTGGCGGTGGCGTGGACCCAACGCCATATCGGCGACTACGGCGGCGACCCGGCGCGTGTCTTCGTCGCCGGCCACAGCGCCGGCGGCTACATCGCGGCCATGCTGGCGCTGGACAAGCGCTGGCTTGCCGCCGCCGGTTCCAGCCCGGCGTCGCTGGCCGGCTGGATCGGGCTGGCCGGCCCCTATGACTTCCTGCCCATCGAGGCGCGCGGCGTGCGGCCGGTGTTCGGCTATCCGGACACGCCCGCCGATTCCCAACCCATCCATCACGTCAGCCGCCACGCGCCGCCGGGCCTGCTGCTGACGGGCGCCGCCGACACCACGGTCGACCCGCGCCGCAACAGCGTCGGCCTGGCGGACGCCTTGCGGGAGGCGGGAGCGTGCGCGCGGCTGGTGCAGTACCCCGACCTGGGTCACAAGCTGCTGGTGGGCGCGCTGTCGCGGCCGCTGCGCTGGCGTGCGCCCGTGCTCGACGACGTCAGCGCGTTCGTCAGCCGTCCGTGCCCCTCCGCCGAAGGAGAGTGACCCTGCGATCGCTGGCGATGGCAACGCCGTCGGTCGCGTGTTGCGAATAAGGGTTTCCACCTATGCATCCGATGCCGCGCCGCGCCCGTATATCCCCACACGTTTCACACAGGACAGCATGATGCGCTCCGTTCTTACCGGCTGGACCGCCTCGATACGACGCTGGGTCGATACGCAGGCGCAGGATGCGCCAGGCGGCGACCCCGATCGCATCGACTGGACCCGCGCCTTGCCTTTCGCCTTGTTGCACGCCGGCTGCCTGGGCGTGCTGTGGACCGGCGTGTCCCCGGCCGCGCTGGCGCTTGCGGCGGCGTTGTATGCCGTGCGCATGTTCGCCCTGACCGGCTTCTACCACCGCTACTTCTCGCATCGCACGTTCCGTACCTCGCGCGGCATGCAATTGGTCTTCGCCGTGCTGGGGGCGTCGTGCGCGCAGCGTGGACCGTTGTGGTGGGCGGCCCACCATCGTCATCACCATCGTCATGCCGACGACGCCCAGGACCTGCATTCGCCGCGCCGCCATGGCTTCTGGTGGAGCCACATGGGCTGGTTCCTGACCCGCCGCGCCTTCGCCACCGACATGGCGCGGGTGCCCGACCTGCGCGGCTACCCCGAACTGCGCTGGCTCGACCGCTTCGACGCGGCGGTGCCGCTGGCGCTGGCGTTGGGGTGCTACGGGCTGGGCGCGCTGCTGGCGCGCGTGGCGCCGGGCCTGGGCACCGATGGGCCGCAGATGCTGGTGTGGGGCTTTTTCATTTCCACCGTGGCGCTGTTTCACGCCACCGTCACCATCAATTCGCTGGCGCACCGGTACGGCAGGCGGCGCTACGACACCGCCGACGACAGCCGCAATAACGCCTGGCTTGCGCTGCTGACGTTCGGCGAGGGTTGGCACAACAACCATCACTTTTATCCGGGCTCGGCGCGCCAGGGCTTTCGCGCCCGCGAGATCGACATCACCTGGTACGGCCTGCGCCTGCTGGCCGCCGCCGGCCTCATCTGGGATTTGAAGGGCGTACCGGCCTGGGCGCTGGCCGCCGCCAAGGAGTGAACATGCGCATCGCCATCATCGGTTCGGGCATCTCGGGACTGGTCTGCGCCTGGAAGCTGGGCCGCGATCACGAGGTCACGCTGTACGAGGCCAACGACTACCTGGGCGGGCACACGCATACGCACACGGTCGAACAGGACGGGCAACAGTACGCGGTTGATAGCGGATTCATCGTCCATAACCCGCTCAATTACCCGCATTTCACGGCGTTGCTGACGGAACTGGGCGTGGCGTCGCAGCCCACCACCATGAGCTTTTCGGTGCACAAGGAGGCCAATGACCTGGCCTACAACGCCACCTCGCTGGACACGCTGTTCTGCCAGCGGCGCAACCTGGTATCTCCACGCTTCCTGGGCATGGTGCGCGACCTGATGCGCTTTTACCGGGAGTCGCCCGCGCTGTTGCGCGCGCCGGAGCCAGGCCCCACGCTGGGCGAATACCTGGCGCAGCACCGCTATGGCGACGCCTTTCGCACCGATCACCTGATTCCGATGGCCTCGGCGCTGTGGTCGTCGCCGGCCTCGCGCATCCTGGAATTTCCGGCGCGCTACCTGGTGCGGTTCATGGCCAACCACCAGATGCTGCGCATCAGCGGCCGTCCGCAATGGCGCGTGGTGCAGGGCGGGTCGCGATCCTATATTGACGCGATGCGCCAGCGGTGGACGGTGCGCGAGCGGCTGAACTGCGCCGTGCGCGCCGTCAGGCGTCTGCCGGGCGGCGTGCAGGTGGCGACGCGCGAGGGCCTGGAACATCACGACGAAGTGATCTTCGCCTGCCACAGCGACCAGGCGCTGTCGCTGCTGGCCGACCCGACGCCGCAGGAACGCGAGGTTCTGGGCGCGATCACCTACCAGGACAACGACGTGGTGCTGCACACCGACGCGCGCCTCCTGCCGCGCCAGCGCAAGGCGTGGGCCGCCTGGAACGCCTACGTGCCGGCCGACCCCGAGGCACCTTGTTCGGTCAGCTACTGCATGAATCTGCTGCAGGGCATCACGTCGCCGCGGCCCTTTATCGTGACGCTGAACCGCAGCGATGCGATCGATCCCGCGGCGGTGCTGGCGCGCATGCGTTATCACCACCCTGTGTACACCCACGAATCGGTGGCCGCGCAGGCGCGCCGCGCCGAGATCTCGGGACAGCGGCGCAGCTGGTATGCGGGCGCCTATTGGGGATGGGGCTTTCACGAAGACGGGGTGGCGAGCGCGCTGGACGTGGTGCGCGGCATCCAGGAACAGCCGGGGGTCTGGGCGCGGGAGGCGGCATGAACCTGCAAAGCGCCGTCTACGAAGGCCGGGTCACCCACCGGCGCCACCACCCGCATGCGCACGGCTTCGGCTACCGCATGGCGCAGCTATACCTGGACCTGGACGAGATCGGCCAGGTGTTCCAGGACCGCTGGCTGTGGTCGGTGGAGCGGCCCAATCTGGCGCAGTGGCGCCGGGCCGATTATCTTGACGCCGCCGAGGGCCTGCCGCTGGCGCAGGCGGTGCGGCAGCGCCTGCGCACGCAGTTGGGCGACGTGCCGGCCGGGCCCATCCGCCTGCTCGCGCATCCGCGCTATGCCGGCTACGTCTTCAACCCCGTGAGCTTTTATTACTGCTTTGAAGCCGACGGCCGCACGCTGGCGGCGATCGTGGCGGAGATCACCAATACCCCTTGGAAGCAGCGCCATTGCGTGGTGCTGCCCGCCGCCGCCGCCGAGCGCGAGGGCGGCGTGCTGGCCTGGCGCTTTGACAAGCGCTTTCACGTGTCGCCCTTCATGCCCATGGACTGCGCCTACGACTGGCGCTTCAACCTGCCCGCCGACGACCTGCGTGTGCATATGCAGGTCAGCCGGGAAGGCGTGACGCAGTTCGACGCGCACCTGAGCCTGCAGCGCCGCGCGCTGGACGGCGCGGCGCTGGCGCGCGTGCTGTGGCGCTATCCGCTGATGACGCTGCAGGTCGTCGGCGCGATCCATTGGCAGGCGCTGCGCCTGTGGCTCAAGCGCAATCCCGTCTACGACCATCCCCGCACGCCCAACGGAGAACCGCAATGAAACCCATGACGTCCTCGGAACATGCCTCGATCGCGGCCAGCCGCCCCGCCACGGCGCTCGACCGCCTGTTGCGCCAGCGTCTGTTCGCCAGCCTGGCGGCGCTGGACCACGGTCAACTGCTGATCGAGGACTGCCTGGGCAGCGCCACGCTGGGCCGCGGCGAGCCGCTGGTGCGCCTGACCGTCAGCGACCTGGGGTTCTACCGGCTGGTGGCCGCGCAAGGCAGCGTGGGCGCGGGCGAGGCCTATGGCGATGGCCTGTGGCGCTGCGACGACCTGGTCGGGCTGGTGCGGCTGCTGGTGCGCAACCGCGACACGCTGGACGCCATGGAGTCGGGACTGGCGCGGCTGGCCGGCTGGGCGCTTCGGCGCTGGCATGCGCGCAATGCCAACACCCGCGAGGGCAGCCGCCGCAACATCGCCGCGCATTACGACCTGGGCAATCCGTTTTTCTCGCTGTTTCTTTCCGGCGACCTGATGTATTCGTCGGCACTGTGGGCCGACGGCGACGACACGCTGGAGGCGGCGTCCCATCGCAAGCTGGACGCAATCTGCCGCAAGCTGGCGTTGCAGCCGTCGGACCGCGTGGTCGAGATTGGCAGCGGCTGGGGCGGCCTGGCCATCCACGCCGCCCGTCATTACGGCTGCCATGTCACCACCGCCACGCTGTCGCGCGAGCAGCATGACCTGGCGGTCGAGCGGGTGCGGGCCGCCGGGCTGCAGGACCGCGTCAGCGTCGTGCTGCGGGACTATCGCGACCTGCAGGGCCAGTACGACAAGGTGGTGTCGGTGGAAATGATCGAGGCTGTCGGCGCGAATTTCCTGGAAGCGTATTTCGCCAAGGTCGCCAGCCTGCTCAGTCCGCATGGCCGCGCGCTGATCCAGGCCATCACCATCGAAGACCACCGCTACGAGCAGGCGCTGGGCTCGGTGGATTTCATCAAGCGCCACATCTTTCCGGGCAGCTTCATTCCGTCCATCGAGGCGATGCTGCGCGCCAAGACCCGCGCCTGCGACCTGGCGCTGGTGCACCTGGAGGACTTCGGCCTGTCGTACGCGCGCACGCTGCAAGCCTGGCGCGAGCGCTTCCTGGCGCGGCAGCCCGAGGTGCGGGCGCAAGGTTTCGATGCGCGCTTTTGCCGCTTGTGGGAGTTCTACCTGGCGTACTGCGAAGGCGGTTTTCGCGAGCGCTCCATCGGCGTCGCGCACCTGCTGCTGACGCATCCGCAGGCGCGCCCCGAGGGCGAACGCTGGCTGCGGGAGGATGCATGATGCGCTTCTGGGCCAACCTGATCGGCTACCAGCTCGTCTGGTTCAGCGCCGTCATCGGCGCCGGCCGCGGGCTGGCCTGGCCGGGCGTGGCCGCCGCCGTGGTGTTCGTCGCGGCGCAACTGGCGGTCTCGGCGACGGCGCGTGCCGACTTCAGACTGGCGGCCGCCGCCGTGCTGTGCGGCCTGGTGCTGGAGGGCACGCTGTCCGCGTTGGAATGGGCGCGGTACGCGGCCGACGCCTGGCCCGCGCCGCTGTGGATCCTGGCGTTGTGGGCCGCCTTTGCGCTGACGCTGAACCACTCGCTCGTTTACCTGCGTTCCCGGCCGTGGCTGGCCTGCGTGTTCGGCGCGGTGGGCGCGCCGCTCGCCTATTGGGGCGCCGCCCGCGGCTGGCAATCGGTGCAATTTGAACCGCCCGCCTGGCGCGCCACCGCCGCGCTGGCGGCGGGCTGGGCGCTGGCGTTGCCCGCGCTGACGGCAGGAGCGAGGCGATGGACCCGGGAGGCATCATGACGATCTGGCAACAATGGTCCACCATCGCGATCGTGATGATCGCCGCCATGGCGCTGGCTTGGGGCTGGCAGCGCCGCCATGCCAACGCGGGCATCGTGGACGTGGTGTGGGCGCTGGGCATGGGCGCTTCGGCCTGGCTGATCGCGGCCACCGGCGAGGGCAGCGGTGCCGCGAGGCTGGCCCTTGCCGTGATGGCGGGCGTGTGGTCGCTGCGGCTGGCGTGGCACCTGTGGCGCCGCGTGCGCGAAGGCGAAGACGGCCGCTATCGCGCCTTGCGCGAACACTGGGACGGCCATCAGGGCAAGTTCTTTGGCCTCTTCATGTTCCAGGCCGGGCTGGTGATGATGTTCTGCCTGCCGTTCCTCGCGGTGGGCGTCAGTCCCGCGCAGGGCTGGCCCGTGGCGCTGGGGCTGCTGATCTGGCTGGCCGCGCTGTCGGGCGAGGTGATCGCCGACCGCCAGCTCGACCGCTTCCGCGATAACCCCGCGAATCGCGGCAACACTTGCAGGCGGGGCCTGTGGCGCTACTCGCGGCATCCGAACTACTTCTTCGAGTGGTGCCATTGGTTCGGCTACGTCGCCCTGGCGTGGGGTTCTCCGCTGGCATGGCTGTCGTGGCTGGGGCCGGTGCTGATGTTTGTGTTCCTGCGCTGGATCAGCGGCATTCCGTTCACCGAGCAACAGGCGCTGCGCACGCGCGGCGACGACTATCGCGACTATCAACGCCGCACGCCGGCGTTCTTTCCCTGGTTTCCGAAACGCTGACGAGGCATACCATGACGACCGCCATCCTGAACGACTCTCCCTTGGCCTCCGACCGTCCGGCGCCAGGCCTGCTTGGCCTGGCCGAGCGAGGCCTGCTGCCCGATGCGCTCCTGCGCCTGGGCATGCGGCGCCTGTGCGCCCAGCGCCTGGCGCAGGAATACGCCGGCGGCATCGAGGCCTGGACCGAACGCGACCGCCAGCTGATCGCCAGCCTGCGCGCCAGCGCCGTCGCCATCCATACCGACGCCGCCAACGCGCAGCACTATGAGTTGCCCACTGCGTTCTTCCAGCTGTGCCTGGGCGCGCGCATGAAGTATTCGAGTTGCTATTACCCGACGGGCCGCGAAACGCTGGACCAGGCCGAAGACGCGATGCTGCGCCTGTATGGCGAGCGCGCCGGGCTGGCCGACGGCCAGGACATCCTGGAGCTGGGTTGCGGCTGGGGCTCGTTGACGCTGTGGATGGCCGAACAGTATCCCAACGCGCGCATCACCGCGGTGTCCAATTCGGCCACGCAACGCCAGCACATCGAGGCGCAGTGCCGCGCGCGCGGCTGGAACCACGTGCGCGTGGTGACCTGCGACGTCAATGTCCTGTCACTGCCCGGCGCCGCCTTCGACCGGTGCGTCTCGGTGGAAATGTTCGAGCACATGCGCAACTACCAGGACCTGCTGGCGCGCATCTCGCAGTGGCTGCGGCCCGGCGGCAAGCTCTTCGTGCACATCTTCGCGCACCGCGAGCGCGCCTATCCGTTCGAGACCGATGGGGCCGGCAACTGGATGGGACGGCACTTCTTCACGGGCGGCATCATGCCGTCGGCCGATACGCTGCTGCATTTCCAGCAAGACCTGACGCTTGAGGAACGCTGGTTTCTCGACGGCACGCATTACGCCCGCACCGCCAATCACTGGCTGGCTAACCAGGACGCCCGTGCGGAACCCGCGCGGGCGGCGTTGGCGCAGGCTTACGGCGCACCCTTGGCCGGCTTGTGGCATCAGCGCTGGCGCATGTTCTGGATGGCGTGCGCCGAACTCTTCGGCTACGACGACGGACAGCAATGGGGCGTGGCGCACTATCGATACACGCGGCCCTGAGGAGAAACGATCATGTTGCGAACCCTGTGTATCGGCGTGACGGCCCTCTTGGCCGGCTGCGCGTCGCCGCCGCCCATGCCGCCGGTGGCGCAGGTGGACCTGGACCGTTTCATGGGCGACTGGTATGTGATCGCGCACATTCCCAGCTGGCCTGAGCGCAACGCCTATGACGCCGTGGAAAGCTACCGGCTGTTGCCGGACGGCCGGGTGCAGACGGATTTCCGCTATCGCGATGGCAGCTTCGATGCGCCCATCGACACCATGCACCCCGTGGCGACGGTGCGGCCCGGCACCGGCAACGCGGTGTGGGGCATGCAGTTCATCTGGCCCATCAAGGCCGAGTACGTGATCGCCTATCTGGACGAGTCATACCAGACCACCATCATTGGCCGGTCCAAGCGCGACTACGTCTGGATCATGGCCAGGGTGCCATGCCTGGACGACGCGGTGTACGCCGACCTGCTGCGCAGGGTGACGGCGCTGGGCTATACGGAAGCGCCGCGCAAGGTGCCGCAGCGCTGCGACCGGTGAGGTGTCCTGCGCGGGGTCAACCGTATTCCAGCTGATAGAAACTCTGGCTGGCGATGAGCGTGGCGCCGCAGGATGTGCGCATGCCTTCCAGGGCGGTCAGGCGGTCGGAGCCGACGTTCTGCACGCCTTCCACGATGGTGTGGTTGTCGCCGCATTTGGGGCAGGTGACGCGGTCGCCGACCCGTGCCATCGGTTGGCCAAAGATCACGACGGTTTCGTCGCCGGTGACGACGACGCCGCCGTGCGAGGTTTTATCGCCCTTGCGGATGACGGAACGTTGGGACATGGTGCGCGAGAGTCAGGTTTATAGATACGTGCCATCCGGCGCGAGCCGCGCGGGGCCGGCCACGAAGGTGCCGTCCGGCGCCATGCGCACCGGCCCGCCGCCGCCCTTGTAGCTGCCGTCGGGCGCGCGTTGGGGCTTGCCGGCCACATAGGTCCCGTCGGGCGCGCGGGTGATGGGGCCTTCTCCGCCCACGTACGATCCATCGGGCGCGCGGCGCGGCGTGCCGGCGATGAAGTGTCCGTCGGGCAACATACGAATGGTCTTCGACGTCATGAATGCTCCTTGGGGATGAGGGCAAATCATAACGAAGCATCGTGATGCGCCTTGTAATAGGACGTGTCATCTTTGAACGTTACACGTAAGCGGATGTGGCATGATTTGCGCCTACAACAGCCCTGACGCCTATGACCGACATCAACGCCCTGTTGCAACCCATTCCCGGCGACACGCCTTGCGGCGTGGACCTGGTGTTCTCGCCCGAGTTCGACGCGATACGCGAGGCCCGCCGGCATGACGACCCCCAGCTCGACCAAGGCGACTGGGTCATCGACCTGAAAGAGGCCGATTGGCCCGAGGTGACGCGCATCTGCACCACCGTGCTGCGCGACCGCAGCAAAGACATCCGCATCGCATCGTGGCTTGCCGAATCCTGGGCCAAGACCCGCGGCTTCGCGGGGCTGCGCGACGGCTACCTGCTGATCGACGGCCTGTGCCGCAACTATTGGGACGGGCTGCACCCGGTGCCCGAAGATGGCGATGTGCAGCAGCGCGTGGGCAATCTGGCGTGGCTGTTGTCGCGGTCGCAGCAACTGATTGGCGAGATCCCGCTGACGCAAGCCGACGGCGCCCGCTATGGCGCGGTGCTCTGGGAGGCGGCAAGCCAATTGGCCAATGCGGTCAAGCGCACGCCCGACAACGCCCACGAACTAACACGCGGCAAGCTCACGCTGGACCGCTTCGATGCCGCGCGGCGCGACACGCCGCCTTCTTTCTATTCGGAGCTGGACGCGCAGCTGCAAGGCTGCGCGCAGGCGCTGGATCAACTGGAACGCACCCTGGATGCGCAACTGGGCGATGAAAGCCCGGCGTTCTCCCGGGTGCGCGAGGCGCTGCGCAACGTGACCGAACTGGTGCACCGATTTGCGCGCGATGCGGGCCTTCTGGTCCGTAAGGACCTTGCCGCCGCACCGGCGCCGGCCGCGCCCGCCGCCCCTGTTCGTGTGGAGCCCACATTGACTGCCGCCGATCACTTCGATGACGCCGCTGCGTCGGGCGCTCCGGGCGCTGCCGCGCCGCTGCACGCCGTACCGACCGCCACCGCCCGCGGGCCCATCCAGACCCGCGAACAGGCGCTGGCGCAGTTGCGGGACGTGGCCGAGTTCTTCCGCCGCACCGAGCCGCACAGCCCGGTGGCCTACCTGGCCGACAAGGCGGCAAGCTGGGGCGAGATGTCGTTGCACCTGTGGCTGCGCACGGTGGTCAAGAACGACGAGACGCTGTCGGGCCTGGAAGAATTGCTGGGCATCAAGAAGGCCGGCGACGGCAACTGAGCGCACCGCCGCCACCCCTGACTACCGCGCCGCCCGGAACTCGATACGCCGGTTCTTGGCGCGGCCTTCCGCCGTGGCGTTCGTGGCCACCGGCTGATCCGGGCCCGCTCCCATCGCTTCGAAGCGCGACGCAGGCAACCCCTTGTCCACCAGATAGTCCCGAACCGCGTCCGCACGCGCCTGGCTGAGCGCCAGGTTGGTGCTGCGGCTGCCGGAGCTGTCGGTGTGGCCGATGATCTGGATCTTGTCGGCGCGCAGCTTGGGCACGGTGTCGGCCACGCGATCCAGCAATTCCCGGCCGCGCGTCGTCAAGCGGGTGCTGCCGGTCTCAAACTCCACCACGCGGTTGGTCAACAGGTTGTCCAGCACATCCTGCTCATCCTTGCCGGCCGACACGCGCAAGCCGTTGACGATCTTGTACGTCGGGTTCAGCGACGTGGCAAAGTTGCTGGCGATCTGTTGGCGCGAGGCTTCGTTGTCGACCTCGCCCCGCAGGCGGATCTGCGTGCCGTCGATTTCCAGCTGGCCGCGGTTGATCTGCTTGAGCGGGCTGTCCAGCAGCTTGCCCACGTGTTGGGACCAGTTCGGGGGGGCCACCACGCCGCCCACGTCGATGCGGTCGATGACGTTGCCCACGCCATAGACCTTTTGCAGCCGCGCCAGCACATCGGCCTTGGTGGCCTCGTCGGGCACCGCGCCGCTGGCCACCACCTGGCCGGGTTGGGGAATGACGTTGGCGGGCACGACCGTGGCGGCGTCCTGGGCGTGGGCCGAGAATGCCAGCGAGGCGGCCAGGACCAGAGTAAGCGTACGCATGTCCTAGGCTCCGATGAAAACTTCGCGGAACGTCTCCAGCGCCTGGCGCAAGGAGAGCCGCGGTTGATCCAGATAGCTCGCCAGCTTGGCCAGCCCGTGGCTGGCGCTGACGTGATCGCGCACCCACGGCGCGTCTTCCAGCACGATGTAATGCTGCGACAGCGCCTGCGGGGTGGATAGCAGCGTTGCCAGCGTGCGCGGCGAGGCGCCGCGAAAGCCCACCACCAGCCGATGCTTGCCGGCGATGCGCCCGATGAAAATGGCGATCTCGAAATCGGCGCGTGTCAGGAATGGCGCGATCAAGGTCATCCAGTAGCTGGCGACCAGATTGATGTAGAGCGGATCGTCCGGCAGCGGCAGCGCAAGCCCGGTGTCCAGCTGCGATGAGCCGCTGGACATCACGGGCGTGAGCAGGATGCCCAGCGCCAGGACGATGTCGTGCATGCTGGCCGCGTGTCCGTTGCCGCGCAGCATGGCCTCGACGCGTTCGATCGTCTGAAGGTCGATGAAGGCATCGAAGCCGTCGTCGGCGGCGGTGCGGATCTCGCCTTCCAGGTCGTTCAGCGTTTGCAGCGCGGGCGCGGGGTCGCCGTCGTGCATGAGCTGCGCCGCCGCCGTGCCCATGCGATTCCACATGCGGCTGAAGGCGAGCGGGCTGCGCGCGATGAAGTCCAGCGGACGGGTCACTTCCACCGACGTGGCGGTAATGAACGGAAAGCGCCGGCCCGATTGGTCGCGGCTGGGCTGCAGATGGCCGGCGATGGCCAGCTTGCCGCGCGAGCCCAGCACGGCAAAGGGAACGGGCTGCGCTTCGTCGTACAGCGTCTTCCAGTGCGGGTCCTGCGCCAGCACCTCCATGGTGTTGGCCACCCACGCATCCAGCGTCGCCATCAGCTGCGGGTGCGAGGTATTCTTGACGAAATCACCCCGGGACGGAATCTTGCCAAAGTAAGCCGTACGGAACATGGGAGACTGCGGATTGCTCATTGCTGCGCTCCGGCAGGCGTCGGGGCGACGGAGGGTTGAGGGGACGTGCCGGCCACCGTGGCGGGCAGGCGCAGGTTGCGCAGGCCCTGGCTGCCGGGCTCGGCGCCGCCGGCGCTGGCGGCTTGCGCGTTGCTGATGATGCGCAGACGGACGGGCACGGTGATGTTGGATTTGCTCCAGCTCATCTCGAAGCTGCCGTCCGGGTTGGGCTTGCGCTGCGCGCCCGAGATCAGGCGTTCCAGGCCGAAGCGGCCGGGTTCGTTGACCACTTCCACCACGGTGCCGTCAAAGGCGGTGGCCGTGATGCGCGCGCCCGGCGCGCCCTGCGCGTTGGGCCATACGAAGTTCACCCATTGCGCCGGCGTGTTGCGGTAGCGCAGCTGCTGGCCGTCGATCTCGATGGTGTATTCGGTCACGCCGCCGGCGGGCCTGGGCTGGATCTGGAACAGCGTCTGCGGCTGGCTTGCCGCGCCCGATCCGGCTGCGCCGCCGGACAGCGGCGCCACCCACTGGGCAAAGTTCGCCGTGAAGGACGGTTGCAGCTCGATGCCCATGTCGCCCCAGGTGCGCGCAGTCAGGATGTCGCCGCGACGCACGGTCAGCGGACCCAACGTCTCGTTGACGTACTTGGCGATGCTGCCCTGCGGGCCGAAGATCTGCCCGATTTCTTCACCGCTGGCCTCGATGCCGGCCTTGGTCGAGAACGGATACTTGTCGGCCAGCGTCTGCGTGAAGGGCTGGTACACCTGCGCGTTCCAGACCTTGTTCAACTCGGTCTGGGCAGGTTGCATCGCGACGGCGTAACCCTGGATCAGCGGGCGCACCAGCAGCGGACGGAGCGTCTCGCGCTGCGCGGGCGTCAATCCCGCCAGCATCTGCTCATCCACCAGCTTCAGCGCATCGGCCAGTTCCGAATCCTTGCCTTCCAGCGTCTGGCGCATCAGGAGCAGCGCGCCGGGGCCCGGATCGCCCTGGTTGTTGATGAGGTTAAAGCGCGTGCGGATCTTGGACAGCGCATTCATGTAGTTGCCCAGCAGCGACTGGTTGTCGCGCGTGACAACCAGTCGCGCCACGTCGGAGAACTCGCGGCCCACCGGTCCCATCGGCATCTGTTCGCCACCCGGCGCGACTTCCGTGGGCTTGGGCTGGCCCTGGCGCAGGATCACTCGCTTGAACCACGCGACCACGCCGGTCTGCGCCTGCGAAAGGCCGGTGTTGATCAGCGACGGGTTGTCCCAGGAGGTCTGCTCGTACGTCGTGTTGATGAGCTTGACCAGCGGCGAGTTCTGCGGATCGCCAAGGCGGTTCATGCCTTGCACCGCCTGTTCGAAGCTTGAGAAAGGCTTGATCGTGACGCCGCGCAGCATCTTCTGCCACTCCTGCGCGTACTCCGTCTTGTACATCGTGGCCAGGCTTTTCTGGATCTGCTCGGGGCTGCCTTCCAGCGTGAGGTCGTCGCGCGCGTTCACGCCCAGCACCCAATCGCTGGTCTGGACTTCCTTGCGGGCGGCTTCGCCGATGGCCGGTTCAATGTATTGCTCCCAGGCTTCCCGCGTGAACGTGCCCGGCACCGCGTAGCTGCCCGCGACCACGGCGGCGTCGGCCTCGCCCATGATGCGCGCCACCGTCATCGCGGGGAAGCGGGTCGCGGCGCGCGCCTTGAGCGTGGCGTAGGCGCGTTCGCGCGCCGGCATGCCCTGCATCACGCTGCGCAGGTTGCCGCGCGTGCGCTCGACCATGGCCAGGTTGGTTTCGATCTGCGGCCAGTCGCTGTCTGCCGCGCGCGCAACGTAGAACGAGATCAGCCGTTCGGCGCTGCGGATGAGCTGGTCGCGCGGCATCGCGCCCCGGTTGGTTTCCAGCCAGCCGCGCCAGAAACGCGTGATCTGATCCGACAGGTGCGTCGGGTCCACGTGTTCGCGGTTGGCCATCATCAGGTACGTCTTGAGCGCGTTGTAGGCGTCGTCGACGTTGGTGGGCGAGGCGTCCTGGAACAGCGTGTCGCCCGCGTTCGCGCGCACGGGTTGCGCCTGCGCGGGTGCGGTGGCGGGGCGCTCGCCGGAAGCGGCCGCCTGCGATACGTCCACGCGTCCCAGATAGTCCTCCAGGCTGGCCTTGACGGGCGCCAGCATGAATTGACGCAGGCCGTTGTAGTACTCGGCAAGCAGGCGCTGCTTGAGCACATCGCCTTGATACAGCCCCAGGCCCAGCGACAGCGGCCGGCTGGCGGCGTAGCGGTCCAGCTGTTCGATGCGGTCCTGCAGGATCTCCATCGCTTCCAGGCGGCTTTGCAGGTCCGTGCGCTCGCTCTGCAGGCGAACGACCTTGTCCAGGTCGGCCTGCACGTTGGTGGCCAGTTGCCGGTTGCCCAGGTAAGACCAGCTCCATCCGCCCAGCACCAGGCCCAGCGCCAGCACCAACCCGAAGAAGGTCAGGTAACGCATGCGGACCTTGTTCGGACTGGCGTGCTGGCGCACCAGCTTCTTGTCCGCAAAGATCACGTTGGAGAACAGGTCGCGCAGGAAGAAACCGTTGTGCGAACTGACGCCGCGCGCGGGCTCGCGGTTGGCCGGGCGCAGCGTGAAGCGTTCGGCCAGCTTGTCGGTGGACGTGCTGCGCGATGCGCCTTCCTGCAGCGCGCTGGTGAAGTAAAAGCCGCGGAACACGGGCTTGTACTGAAACGGATTGGTCTCGAACAGCGTCGACAGAAACGTGCGCAGCGCCGGCTTGATGCCCGCGAATTCCAGCGGGAACGTCAGCAGGCCCGGGGGCAGGGCGGCGCTGCGGCGCAGCGACATCTGCGCCGTGCCCATTTCCTTGAGCCCTTCGTACAGTTCGTCGAAGCGCTCGTCGAACAGCGTCAGGACGTCGCGGCTTTCATCGGCGCCATAGGGCAACGTGGCGCCCCAGACTCGATCGCGCTCGCGCGCATCCGCGTCGGCAAAGAACTCCGAAAAGCCGGCGATCAGGTCGGCCTTGGTGAAGATCACATATACCGGGGCAAACACTTCCAGCCGGTCGGTCAGTTCCTGAACGCGCTGGCGCAGATTCTTGGCCAGGTTGATCGCGAACTCGGGGCCGGCATCCGTCAGTTCACTGATGCTGGCGGCCACGATGATGCCGTTGATGGGCGCCTTGGGGCGATGGCGCTTGAGCAGGTCCAGAAAGCTCATCCATTCGTTGCGGTCTTCTTCGTGCACCGAGTAGCGGCCCGCGGTGTCCAGCAGGATGCCTTCCGTGGTGAAGAACCAGTCGCAGTTGCGCGTGCCGCCCACGCCGCGCACCGCTGCGCCGTTCTTGTCTGCAAAGGGGAACTGCAAGCCGGAATTGATCACGGCGCTGCTCTTGCCGGCGGCAGGGTTGCCGATGACGATGTACCAGGGCAGCTCGTACAGCGCTTCGTTGCCGGAGGTCTGGCCGATCTTCGATGTCTTGATGGTGCGCACGGCATGCGTCAGCCGGGTGCGCAGCGCCTCGATCTCATTGCGGTTGGCGGCGGGGCTGGCGGCCGCGCCCGTCTGCACCTGCTGTTCCAGCATGTCGCCCAGCTTCTGGTTGGCGCGCCGCGCCTTGCGGCGGCGCCACAGGTAGGTGCACAACCACAGAAACAGCAGCACGCCCAGCAAGGCCCCGGCCCACACCATGGCGATCTGCATCGTGTCGGCAAACAGGAACAGGAACACGATCAGCGCAATCAGGCCAATGGCCATGAAGGTGCGCGGGTTGGCGAACACGCGAGCGCTCCAGTAGCGGAAGTCGCTCATGGCGCTGGAAAATCGAGAAAACAATCCTGATGGGCTACGCATGGTTTTCGCTGTTGTTATGGGGTCAGGCGGTAGCGCTGGCGGCGGGCAGGGAAACCAGTGCCGCCGAGCGCAATACGGGGTCTTGCAGGGTAAGGGTCAGTACCGGCTGGGCGTACTGCATGCAGGCTTGCCCGGCCACGGCCAGCGTCAGCAGAGAGGCGGCCACGCCGGTATGGCCACAGGCAACGCCAACCGACTGGCAGTCCTTGGCGGCGTCCAGGTGACTGAAAAGTTGTGACGCGATGTTGATCGGTTCTAGCGGGCGGCTGCCCCGGTGGTCGGCATCGCTGATGACGTGGATGACGCTGTCGGGCGCGACGTCCGCGCGTTGCAGCAGGTCTTGCACGGTCTGCGCCAGCGGGGCTTCGGCCTGCGCGCCGCGCGCGTCGGCCTGCTTCTGGCGGCGCAGCACGGGCGACAGGGCCACGCGCAGTGGGGCATCGGTGCCGGCCGGGCCCAGCAGCAGGCCGGCGGCCGCTTCGCCCGGCACGCGGCCTTGCGGATTGGCGGGGGTCAGCAGTGTCGACATGCCATCCCACATTGCCACTTGCTCGGGATCGATATAGCCGTCGCCAGCCAGCACGATGCGCCAGGGCTCGGGCGTCTGCGCGTCGTGCGGGGCCGTCGCCAGGTCGCGCAGCAGGCCGTCGGCTGCCATGGTGTCGCGCGCCTGGTGTTGCGCGACGCTGATGCGGCTATCAGGCCAGACGCCGGCCGCGGCCTGAATCTCCTGGCACGCGCGTTCTCGCGCCGCGTCCGGCCAATCGGCCGGCAGGACGAGCTCCACGCGCAGCAGGGGCCAGTCCTCATCGCGGGCGGGCACATCCAGCGCGGTGACGTGGCGATGCGCCTCGTGGGTGAGCGTGCGGGCGACGTCGGCCAGCAGGGACGTCACGCGCAGGGTTGCCGTGCCCGTCGCCTCGGGCGGCGCGCCGCGCTCGCGGGCGGCGGCGTACAGCGCAAGGTCGTTCACGCCCGGCACGCGCGCGGCGAAGATTGGATAGCCCTGCGGCGTTTTCAGTTCGGCATCCAGCTCGGGACGCTTTTGTGCCGCCAGCGCCTCGGCGATGGCGGCGGTGTCGTCGCCGGCGGCGGCACGCGCCGCCACGGCGGCCACGCGCAACTGGACAAGCTGCGCGGGCGCGTGCGCCGGCATTTGCGCCGCCGGCGTGGCGGCGTCCGCGCCAGGCTTGGGCGCGCGTGCGGCACGCAACGCGCGCGCCCCGAGCCACAGGGCCGCCAGCATCGCCAGGGGCAGCGCGAAGAGATACAGCCCGATGTCCACGCCGGTCGGCAGCGTGCGGGATTCCTGCCACCAGATGATGACGGCCAGCCACACCACGGCGAACAGCACCAGGACCAACAGGCCTTTCTTGACGACGCGGGCCATCACTTGGCGCCCTCGCGAGCGCGTTGCATGACCCCGGGACGGCGCAGCTCGACGTGGCCGAAGTCCATCATCTTCCAGCGGCCGCCCCACGTCAGGCCGACCAGTTCGGCGGTTTCGCCAAAGAGTTCATAGCCGCGCATGGCCCAGGGGTCTTTTTCAGAGATGACGATCTTGCCGTCGCGGAAGAATGCGCTGTCGGCGGCCAGGCCATATTGGTGATAGCTCTGGAACGCGCCCGCGTTCGTCACGTGCGTGCCCATGCCCGCCAGCTCTTCCTGCCGCTCGGGGCTGCGATAGCCCTCGATCAGCGCCATTTCGTACCCATGCTGTTCACGCATGATGCGATACGCCAAGAGCAGGCGCTGGCGGAAATCCGCATCCAGCAGATCCCAGTTGCGGCTTGCGCCGCCCAGCTTCGGACGCACCAATTCCACTTCGCGGGTGGTGAATGCGTCGGGGGGCAGCGGGGCGGGCGGCGCCAGCCTTTCGCCCTCCAGCAAAGCCTGTATCCGGCGGTCCGGACCGGCCGTTTGGGTGCTGTAAACGAATGTGTGATTGTGTCGCATGAAGAAAGCAAAAAGTGACGGAAGCATTACAACTGTCAGCCCGATTGCAACTTGCCAGCGATACCTTCCGACCCAATCCTTCGACGCGTTCATGCTGCTGCGCAGCACGCCCGCCGTCCCGCCAACTGCCCCGCCCGCGTGGGTCGCGCCACGCGTCGCACCCCGCGCCACGCCTTGTACGCAGGCGCGCAGACCCCGGGCTGCGCCGTGGCGCAACGCGGGAAAAAAAAGGAGAGCGGAGACGCCCACCGCCAGTAAAAAATACAGGGGCAGTAGCAGCAACAAAATAGGTCCCTCATGTGAAGGCGTAATCTTTTGTTCTATTCGCGCACGAGGCAAGTGCTCGGGCGTTGCAAGTAGCGTCCGACCCTTAGGAATCGTAACAAGGAGCGATGATCGAAACGGATCGATCGGGTATTCTCGGCGGGCTTGGTTACAGGGGGGCTGCACACGCCTCCTGCTGACACGGGAATCCGCATGGCAGAAGACAAACAAGAATCTCGCCCTACGAAGACCGCGCCGAGTTTGCTCAGCGCCACGGCGTCCTCGTCACGCGAGATCGAATCGGCGCGCATTCTTGCGGCGCTAGAGGGGCGCGTACCGCAAGCCGAGGTCAAACATCTTGCGCCGCCGCGCCGCCGCGCGGGGCGGTGGCTGGCGCTGGCGCTGTTGCTGGCCTTGCTGGCTGGCGGCGTCACCTGGTTCATTCATGAAGAGGGCGCGGCGCCCATGACGGCGCAAGCGCCGGCGCCCGCCGTGGCGTCGGCCGAGCGCCCCGTCTCCGCGCCGCCGCAAGCGTCTGGCGCGGCCTCCGCGGCAGAGACGTCGCTACCCTCTGTGTTGGACACGCCGCCGGCGGTCGCCGCCATCGTTGACGAAGCGCCGCCCGCGCGCGATGCGAACATCGGCCGAGGCGACCCGGACCCGCTGGGCGAACCGACTAATCCGCTGTCTGTCCTGGCCATGACGCCGCCGCCAGCGGCCGCGCCTGCGCCTGGACCCACGCGTCAGGCAGCCGAACAGCAACGCGCGCGCCAGTCTGGCGCGCCGCAAGCGGCCAAGCCCGCCAGCAACACGCCGCGCACTGCCGCCAAGCAGTCGGATACCGACGCCGCCTTGCTCTCGGCATTGATGAGCTACGGGCTGCCGCCCGCGTCTCCGCCGGGCACGCGCGTCTACAAGTCCGACGGCGTATTCATCCGCGAGATGCCCGGCTCGCCGCTGGCCGACCGGCTGAAGGCGTGCCGCAAACTCAGTTTCATCGAAGGCGAGCAATGCCGCCTGCGCGTGTGCGCGGGGCAGTGGGGCACGGCCCCGGAATGCCCAACGCCGCAAGCCAACGTCGAACCCTGAATTCGCATCGCCCGGAGCGGGCGAGTGTCGTCAACGTCTTCCAAGAGGTTTTTGTTCCATGGCTGTCAACGCAAGCAGCGGCAGTTTCAGCGCCGAGACCCGCCTTTTCCGGCTGGACGGCGAAGGGGCGATGTCGTCCTTGCAGGTGGAAGGCTGGGCCGCGCGCGAGGGGCTGTCGACGATTGGTCAGATGCGCGTGGTGGCGCTGGCCGAAGATGCCGGGCTGGACCTGAACGACATGATCTCGCGCCCGGCCACCTTGTGGACCACGTGTGCGGACGGCACCGAAACCGGGCGCAGCGGCGTCGTGCGCGAGGCCGAGATGCTGGGCGGCAATCCGGGCATGGCGCGGTATCGCCTGACCTTGGCGCCGTGGCTGTGGCTGGCGACGCAGCGGCGCGAAAGCCGCATCTATGAAAGCCAGCCCGTATTGGACATCGTGCGGCACGTGCTGGATACCTACCCGGGCTACACATACAAGGTGTCCGCCGAGGTAGAGACGCATCTGGCCGATCTGCCCGCGCGTCCCTACACCACGCAGTATCGCGAAACCGATTACGACTTCCTGTCGCGGCTGTTGGCCGAGTCCGGCCTGGGCTGGACCACCGTCGAAGACGACAGCGCGCCTGCGCGCCACGCGGTGCTGATCTTTGCCGACAGCCGCACGCTGGCCGAGGACGCCCAGTCCGCCGGCGTGGGCGTGCGCTTTCAGCGCGCGCACGCCACCGAATCGCAGGACGGCGTGCAGGTATTCGCGCGGCGGCAACGCCGGGGCGTGGAACGCGTCACCGTGCTGGGATGGCATGCCAGCGGCAAGCATGCCATTTCGGGCCAGGCCCTGGCGGGCCCGGCCAGCGGGTCCGATGACGAGAGCGCCGGGCTGGAATGGTTCGAGCCGCTGGGCCACGGCGCCTTGCTGAATCAGGCGCATGCGCAGTTTCAGGCCACGCTGATGATGCAGGCGGTGCAGGCAAGCGCGGAAACGTTCGTGGGGCGCGGCAATGTGCGCACTTTCCGGTCGGGAACGCGGTTCACGCTGCAGGACATGTCGCCATTGGGTCCGTCCGGCGAGGCGGGTTTCGAACCGGTCTTCGTGCTGGATCTGCTGGAGCAGGTGGGCGTGAACAATCTGCCTGGCCAGGCTGATGCCGGCATGGCGGGAATGCGGGGCGCGCTGGATGATTTTCTGCGCTTTGACGACGAGACCGTCGCGCACGCCGCGGACGGGGATGCGCCTGCGCGCAGCGACGCATTCCTTGACCAGGCGCAGCCCGATGCCGCCGTGCTGGCGCGCGCGCACGACGTCGGCTATGCAAACCGGTTCCGCGCCGTGCGTTGCGACCGGCCCTGGCGCGCCGCCTTCGCCGCGGGGCGCGGCGCACGGCTGGCGGGCGCGCCGTCGGTGGTGGGCGTGCACACGGCCATCGTCACCAACGCCGAAGGTTCCACCGAGGCCCGTGGCGAGGACGAGATCTACCGCAATGCACGCGGCGATGTCCGCGTGCGCTTTCATTGGCAGGCGGACGGCGCGGGCCTGGCAAAAAGCCGATGGGCGCGCGTGGCGCAGCGCCAGGCAGGCGCGGGGATGGGCATGAGCTTCGTGCCGCGCGTCGGCCAGGAAGTGCTGGTGCGGTTTCTGGATGAAGACATCGACCAGCCCCTGGTGGTGGGCGCGCTGTACAACGGACGCGGCGAGGGCGGCATTCCCTCCACGCCCGGCGGCAGGGCCGGCGAACCGATGAACACCGACGTGTACGCCGCCGCCTTGGACGGCAAGCCCAGTGCGCAGGCCAACCTGGCCAGCGGCAATGCGCCTGCCTGGCATGGCGCGGCCGGTGGCGACGAACAGCATCGCAACGCGGCCGCGCTGAGCGGCTTCAAGAGCAAGGAATTCGGCGGCGACGGCTACAACCAGATCGTGTTCGACGACAGCGATGGCCAGCTGCGCATGCAGATCAAGACGACACAGGCCGCCACGGAGTTGAACCTGGGCCACTTGATTCACCAAAGCGGCAACTATCGCGGCAACGTGCGCGGCGTGGGCGCAGAGCTGCGCACGGATGCGTTCGGCGCGGTGCGCGGCGCAGGCGGCGTGTTGCTCACGACCTATAACGCGGGCGGCAGCGAGCCGGCGGGCGAGGCCGCGGCGCCTTTGACGCTGGCCGGGCAGGCCGACATCATGGCGCAGTCGTTCGATGGCGTGGTCGGCGCCCACCAGGGCGTGCGGCTGGCGTCCGCGCGCGGCACGACGTCCGAAGGCGCCAGCCGCCTGGATGGCGAACGCGCGCCGCTGGCCGCCATGACGCACGCCGTGTCCGGCACCGTGGCCGGCGAGGTGCTGGGCGGCGCGGCGGGCGATGCCTCGGCAAAACATACGGACGTGGTGGACGGCAAGGTGCCCCACCTGACGGACCCGCTGGTGCTGATGGCGGGCCGCGCGGGCCTGACGCAAGCGGCCGGACGCAACCTGCAGGTGGCGGCGGGCGAACTGGTGCATTGGTCTTCCGGGCAGGACCACAACCTGGCCGTCATCGGGTCGTTGCGCGTGCATACCGGGCAGGCGCTGGGAATCGTGGCCGGAGTGCAGCAGGGCGGCGCGGAATCGGGCCTGGATCTGATTGCGGGCACGGGCGATGTGGAGGTGCTGTCGCAGCACGATGTGCTGACAGTGCAGGCGCAGCAGGACCTGCGCATGGTGAGCGCCAACGCGGGCATTGAGTACGCGTCGCCCACACGAATCCGCATCGCCAACGCGGCGGGCGCCAGCATCGTGATCGAAGGCGGCAACATCACCGTCACCGCCCCGGGCCGTATCGACGTCAAGACCGGCAACAAGCAATTTGCCGGCCCGACGCAGATGCCGTATCCGCTCCCCCAATTCACCGTCTGCAAGACCTGCGTCCTGGACGCCCTGGAGAGCGTGCAGTCCATCACCGACAAGGCATGACGGCGATGCACTATTCCTGGCAGGACGCGCTGCTGTCCACATTCGCAGAATTGCCCCATCACCGGGGCCCGTATGGCGAGGCCGCGCGCGCGTATGTGATCGTCGACTTCCGCGGCCATCCGGATCTGCTGGCGCGGCTGACCGCGACCGAGGACCTGAGCTTCGGCTCGGTGTGGGCGCAGACCGGGCTGGACATATACGGCGACGTGGCGCCGCTGCTGATCGAAGTGGACGGCGCCTCGCAAGGCGTGCTGCGCGGACCGCGTCACGGGGATTTCAGCACCGTGCTTGTGCGCGTGCTGGAAGCGCTGCACGAGCGCGCCGCAGGCCGCTACGCGATGATGAGCTTCGCGTCGGCGGTGCCGCTGGAGAAGCTGATCGCGCACTTTGGCGCGTTCTGCGACTACGCCTTGCCGGATGCCAGCGAGTTCTTCCTGCATTGGTACGACAGCCGCATCCTCGCGCGCGTGGTCCAGGTCTGGACACCCGAGCAGCGCGCGCGTTTCGCGGCGCCGTTGATCACGTTGCGTTATGCGCTGCGAGATGGTTCGCAGGGCGAGCTGGCTGGCACGGGCCGGCTACCCGCGGCGCGGCCGGACGGCATCGAACGCTTCACGCCCGAGCAGCACCAGATGCTGTTCGATCTGGACTACCCGGACAAGCTGGCGGTGCAGTTGCGCCGGCTTTATCCGAACCTGCTGCCCGGCAACCCCGATCAGGACGCCCTGGTGCCGCGCGTGCAGGCGCAATTGGAACGCGCGCGCGCTCACGGCGTGGCGGGGGATAAGGACACGTTCGACTATGTTGCGTGGGGCGTGGCGATCTCGCCGCGCTTCGATGAGCATCCGGCGATCGCCGACGGGCTGCGTGCGTATCGGGCAAACGCAGAAGGCGGGCTGTCGAAAGCGCTGGAAGGCGTGCCGGACGCGGTGTGGGATGCGGTGCAGGCACGGCATCGGGCGGGCCGGGATGGCGGCGATGCGTAAAGCATTGGTCGGCATGCTGCTTTGGCTTGGCCTGTTGAGCGGGTGTAGCGCCGAACCGACTTATCGGGGGGTGAGCGTGATCACCTACAACTACACGCCCTGGGATCTGGAATCCGTTCAGATCGCTGATGCGTTTGGCGGGATGGCCGCGAGCGGGATGATTCCATCAGGTGGTGGCGAGGGAAGTGTCTCGTGTTGCTACTCGCTGAAAGGTACTGACTTCACGATCAAGTGGAAAGGTGGCGACGCAGATTTGATGCGCAAGCACATGTACGACGGAAGATTCGATGACGTGATCTTTACCAAAGAGACGCAGGCGCGCCTGCAAGATCAGGAGCTTCCTCCCGGCGATGGGCCCGTCATATTGGAATTGCACATCTATCCGGACGAGCACATGGAGTTGGCCCTCAGCCGTCAATTGTTGGGGCAAGTCAGAATTCCCATCGTTGAAACCGCGCGCTGGCTATACAAGCATCACAAAGAGGAACTGGAGAATTACAGAAGCATTCACGAGCTGAGATACGTGCTTGCGAAGGTGACAAAACAGGCTTGGATGCGTTATCGGATTGAAGACGAAGGGGACATGCGCGGCTATATGTATATGTACTTCGTCGTCGCTTCGGACTTCGACAAGGATTCGAAGCTTGCAGCGTTGTTGATGGATCCGAACAGAAAGCCGGGCGATCTGGGGCGGGCGGTGTCCAAGCTAACCATGGACAGGCTCGCGCAGATCAAGGCGGCGGGAACAGCGCCCGGAGGCAAGGGTGTCTGATGACAATTTGGGAGCAAGGAATGCGTAAGGGCTTGATCGGGGTACTGCTGTGGCTGGGCCTGTTGGCGGGGTGCAATGGCGAACCCACGTACCAGGGTGTCAGCTTCATCGCGTACAACTACACGCCCTGGAATCTGGAGCCGGTTAGGCTGAGTGACGCATCGGGCAACGTAGTCAGTTCAAGTACGTTGGTGCCGGGCGGAGGCGAGGGACGGGTTTCCTGCTGCTACACATTTAAGGGGACTGACTTTACGGTGAAGTGGAGCGGGGGGGACCCTGATTTGCTTCGCAAACATCTGTTCGACGACAAGTTCGACGATCTGTTGTTCAGGAAGGAAACAAAGGTGCATTTTCCCGCTACCAAGGCGCCCGACGGAGATGGCACGCTTTATCTCGAATTGCATATCTATCCTGACGAGCATATGGAGCTCGCGCTGAGTCGCAATCTGACCGGTCAAGTCAGAATTCCAATCGTGGAAACCACGCGATGGCTGTACGGGAAGTACGGCGCCGAGTTGACCGGCTACGAAAACGCGACCCAGTTGAAGCATGTTCTCGCAAAGGTCACCCGGCAGGCCTGGACGCGGTATCGCATTGAAGAGGCCGAGGACATGCGCGGCTACATGTATCTCTACTTTGTCGTGGCCTCGGATTTTGACAAGCAGGCCGAGATCGCGAAACTCTTGAAAGATCCGAATCGCAAACCGGGTGATTTTGGCCGTGCCGTGTTTGCCCTGCCGAGCGAAAAGATTGCACAGATCAAGGCGTCCGGCACGCCTCCTGGAGAGAAGAATGTCCAGTGATCAAATTCCTGAAGTCGACAGAACGCCCGCTTCAGTCTTGAAGGCCATGGCGGCTAATGAGGCCGCCTATCCCAAGGATTCCTGCACCGAGTGCGGTATCACTTTGCGGATGGGCTTCTTTTTCGATGGCTTCGGGCGGAACAAGGATATCGATAAGGAGAATCCGACGTTCCTGTCGAATGTGAGCAGGCTGTGGATGGCCCACTTCAGCGAAGACGACGAAAACAGGCCGAACAAGCAGCACTGGTTTCCGTTCTACTACTCGGGCCTTGGCGTCGAGCTGAACGAGAGCGCAAAGGCTGACGTCGTTGTCCGCGCGCTGACGATTGCTGGAGGAAAAGTGGCCGACAAGGCGATCTCCAGCGCGCAGGACGCGGCAAAGAACATCACGCGTCTTGATGAAATTCCGGATGTGGATGCCACGGGACGCGCAAAGAAGGCTGTCCAGCAATCCATCAAGGATGGGTCCTTCCACCCCATGGTGAAGGCATACAAGGACGTCGTGAAAGACGTCCAGTCGCTTCCCGAGAAGACGGTAAGAATCTGGAATGCGCTGGATCCCGAGCGAATCCGCAATCGCGCACAAGCCACCTTGCGCGGCTTCTGGTCGGATTTCAAGAAGAATCCGCTGAAGGTTGCCTGGACGGCGGGAAAGAACGCTGCCAAAGCTACATTGCTGGAGGGCGTGCCGGTCGTGCGGGACAATGCCGCCGTCGCCGAATTGATGGGAACCGGTGTTGACACGCGCCTGGACGCGGCCAGGCGTCAGTTCGAGGAAGCCTATCAGAAGGCAAACGCGGGTACGGAAAAGGTCGTGCGTATCGAGATCTGCGTTTTTGGCGCGGATCGTGGCGGGGTCATCGCCAAGCAATTCGTCAACGATATCGTCAAGAAGTACAAGCGCCGCCACGACACCGACCTGGCCATCATCGGAAAAGACGGTGCCCCGGACGCGAAGATTGTCATTCGATTCCTGGGACTGTTTGACAGTGTCGCTTCCATCATGGAAGAAAACTGGTTCCTTGAGTTAATTCCCTTCACGGACCTGATCAAACAGACGCACAAGGATCGCACGCTGACCATACCCGCAGCCGTGGAGAAGGCCGTGCATTTCGCCGCGGCGCATGAATTGCGCCGCAATCAGCGGCTGGACTCCCTGGAAAAGACGCGTGGCCTGCAGTATCTCTATCCGGGCTCGAGCGGTGACGTGACCGGCGTGGCCCCAATGGGATCGCTGGGCACTCGCGCGTCGCTATCCCGGGTTCCATTGCGCGAAATGATGAACCTGGCGCTCGCGCACGGCGCTGCGATGTATAGCATGGAGAGCATTGCGTCCCGGGATCAGGTGCTGTACCGGATGCTGAGCCTGGCCGGCTCGATCGAAGATGAAGGACAGACCTATCACGTCCAGGAACTGGTCGATGCCTACCGCGAGATCGTCAAATACGAACCCGGCTGCGATTTCGCACCGCACATGGAAGTTTTCCTGCGGTGGCTGGCGGTGCGTTATCAGGACCCCGTGTTTCGCGCCGGGATGTCGGATCCCGCAGAGGCGTGGATCAAGGACCGGGACTTCTTCACCCCGGAGCAGGAGCTCATCGAAGAGCGCAGGCGATTGAGCATGCTGCCGCGGGAGGAGCTTGCCAAGCCCGAGACGACGGCGCGCGCGCGCGAACTGGAGGCGCTGGCCAATGAGCGCCGCGAACGGGCCAATGCCAGCCGGGGCGAAGCGCCGCCGCAGCGCTTCCTGCCGCTGTGGGAGCGCCTGGAAGAAGAGTACAAGGGGCTGGAAGAAGCCGAGCGCCAGGATGCGGCGACGGAGCAGCGGCGTCAGGACATGGAACGCAACCAACCCGAGCAGCTTCGGGCCATGGAAAGATGGGAGCAGGAGGCGGTCGTCATGGAAAACATGCGCCTTGGCAGAAAGCCGGGCGACCCAGATTATGTGGAGAAGCTGCCGGACCCCTTCGCCGACATGAAGGCCGATCGCGCCATGCAGCGGCGTCTGCTGACCGCATGGCGCGATGCGCGGGACGGCAAAACGCAATTGCCGCCCAAGGTGATGACGCTGTTCGACTGGCTGGTGCACGACGCGATGCTGAGCAGCTGGCCAGACCATCTGCTGGCCAGCACCCGCATGTATTTCCGCGTGCGCGACAAGGATGTGTTCGCCAAGACCGACGCGAAGGCCGAGATGGAACAGCGCGCCAAGGATATGCGCAACGCTGAGAAAGTGGAGGCGATGGCTGCGCGCAACGAGCAGAACATCCGGCAGATGACGCCCGCGCGGCCCTGAGCGGCGGCTCGTTGTTGATGGAAAGACGGCCCTGCAGAGCAGGGCCGTCTTCATTTGACCGGTCCGTTCGTTTGGCAGCCGGAACTTCTGCTGGCCGGCGCTTTCCCTGGCCGGGTTTTACTTCTAGCCAAGTTTCACTTCTGGCCTTCTTCGACCTCGATGGTCACCGTGTTCGACTTCACGTCCTCGGCCTCGATGTAGACCTCATAGGTGGCCGGCGTGGCCGGCAGGTGCAGCACGCCGGCCATGTCGGTGGTGAAGCGCGTTTCCACGGTCATGCCCGGCGGCAGGGCGATCTTCGGGGGGCGGGGGCCGCCTTCCCGAGGGTCCACCGAGACATTGGGCAGCTTGGGACGCACGTAGTTGAACGCGACGCCGCGGTAGACCTTGCCGGTGCGCGTATCCTTCGCCACGAAGCGCGGCAGTTGCGGATTGTCGATGACGGGCAGGATGCCGCGTGCGCAGACCGGAATCGTCAGGGTGCTGCCGTCGCGGATCCTTACGCGCGAGGGCGCGGCGATGCGCATCTGCGCGTCGTAGCCTTGCAGCGGCGGCATGCAGGCGTGTTCCTGCTGCGAGTGCGTGGGCACCGAGGCAAAGGAGGCGGGCTCGATCCAGTCG
Organism: Achromobacter sp. GbtcB20; assembly: GCF_019091095.1. Lineage (NCBI taxonomy): Bacteria > Pseudomonadati > Pseudomonadota > Betaproteobacteria > Burkholderiales > Alcaligenaceae > Achromobacter > Achromobacter sp. GbtcB20. Next base: position 40,857 of record NZ_JAGXJZ010000017.1, read on the forward strand.
GTAGTCATGATGGGCATGTCGATGTCGTTTCAGAGAGCGAAGGTGATCCGGGGCGCGTCGTCAGAATGAGGTCCAGCCTTCCGAGCAGTCCACCTTGCGCACGGCCTTGCTGCAACTCGGGCAGAAGTGGATGTTGGCGCAGGTGATGCCGTACATCACGCACTGCCCGATCTCATCGCTGTACTGGCCGTTCCGGTTGGGCAGGCCAAAGTAGCAGTGTCCTCCCATGTTGTAGTAGAAGTACTGCGGCGGATCCAGCTTGGAATCGTCGGCCGAGGAGTCTTCGTTGCGCAGGCCGGGCCAATCGGGGCCGCTGGGCACCATGCCGAGCAGGTGGCCCATTTCGTGGGCCAGCGTTTCCGTCAGGTACGCCTGCGAGTTAGGGACGTAGGGATCCAGGGTGGACACGAACAGCAGGTTGGTGCCGGTGATGGCCAGGCCAGCATAGCTGGCGGCGACCGTGTTGAACTGGATGTTGAGCACGCCGTTCAGGGGCGTGGACGAAATCTGGGTCAGGTCGACTTTCACGGAGAAGACGGCGCCGGAGCTTTCGCGCAGCGGCGTCATCAAATGGCGCGGAATGGGAATCGAACGTTCCGCGCCCGATGCGTCAGTGTAGAGGTACCGGGCGTGGACGAGCCAGTCGTCGCTGTCGTCGAACTCGTACCAGAGGCTGGCAAGGGTGCGGTCGTCGTTGACGATGGGCACCGTCATCACGCGTCCGCCCGGGCCGGCCGGCACGGGCAGGCGCATGTCGCCGCTGGTGCCGGGCGCGGCCAGCCGGTCGACGTGGCACACCACCAGCGTGTAAGGCTCGCGCTGCTTGCCGGGCGAGGTGGCGTACACGCGGCGCACGGCGTCCATGATGGCCTGCTGCGCGTCCACGTTGTCCGCCGCATCCACCGCCGAGCGGCCGCGGAATTGCAGGCGCGGCAGCTGGATCATGTCGATGCCGTGCAGCGCGAATTCCGCGGTGACCGGCGTCACGTCGGCCAGATGGTTCGCCGGGCGGGCGCTCATGCACATCACTTCCTGGATATACAGGCGGCGCGCGGTTTCGACGCGCTCCGTCTTGATGAGCTGGCCGCGTTCGTCGCGCACCTCGAACAGATAGACGTTGCGGCCGGCGGCGGGCAGGTCGATGTCATCGACGATGCGGGTGCCGTCGGCGTCCGTGACGTAGCTGCGCGGGTTGGCGTGCGGCTCCTGGTAGCTGGCGCGGCGGCCGCGCTCGCGGCTGGAGTAGGCGATGTTGCCGGCGTCGGCCTTGACGGTGATGGTGAAGCGGTGCGCGCCCGGACGGTTGAACTCCACGTGGATCCGCGGGCGGCGGGTCTGCCGCTCGGTGGTGGTCAACGCGTTGCCGTCGTTCCAGCGTTCGTCCGCGCGTTCCAGGTTGACGTATTGCAGGCGCGCGCCATCCTGGCGGCCGCGATACGTGGAGACGCTGGGCACCACACGCCCGGAGCCGGACGGGCCGGGCAGATTGGTGCCCTGCGTGCGGGCGACCGGGCCCAGTCCGATCGTGTCCAGCACGTCCCGCGCGATCTGCGGCAGCGGCGAGTCCGCCACGCCCGGGATCTTCATCAACACCTCGGCCACCTTGGGCAGCGTTTCGGTGGCGAGCGTGGGCGATTGCAGGATGGCGCCAATGACGCCCGGCACCGACGAGGACGACAGACCCGGCATGCTGAGAATGGCGCCGGCCACGGCGGGAATGTTGGCCTGCTTCACGTCGGGCAGCGAGAACAGCGTGTCCACGGCTGAACTCAGCGCTGCGGCGCGGTCGCCCGCCGCGTTCAGCGCTTGCGTCATGACGGGCACGATGGCTGCGCCAACGTTGGCGCTGACGCCGCCGCTGGCGAGCGTGCTGGCGCTAGATAGCACGGTGGAGGCGGTGCTGGCCTGCTGCGCGATGGCCCCCAGGGTGCCTCCGCCAGCCACGGCGGCAATGCCGGACGCCCCGGCGCCGCCACCTCCGCCTGCGGCAGCGCCGGCTGCACCGGCTGCACCGCCTGCGGCTGACAGGTCCGTCGCGCGGGTTGCCGGTGTGCTGTCGGCCATGCCCGCCGCGCGCGCGGTCTCGGCGCCGAGCACGGTGTCCGGCGGGGCGGTTGGGGCTGTGGTTCCGGCTGGCGCAAAGGGCGGCGTGGCGCTGGTGGCGCCGGCCGCTGCGCCGGTGGTGTTGCCGGCGGCGAGAGGAGGCGTTGGGCTGGCGCCGCCGCCAGAGATGGGGGCGGTGGTCTCGGCGGGTTGGGTCGAAGAGACGTCCGCCGGGGAGGGCGCGCCGGTAGTTTGCGTGGTGACGGTTGCCGGTGCGCTGCCATTGGCCGCTGCGGAACCGCCCGGCGCGGCCGCGCCATTCGCGCCGATGGGAGCGGAGGCCGCCGAGGCGTTCGTTGAACTTGCGGTCGCGTCGGCGCCGGGGATTGGCCCGGCGCCTGCATCTGCTGGGCCTACGCCCGCAGATGCTGTACCAGCTCCAGCACCTGTACCAGAACCTGCACCGGCACCTGTACCTGCTGCACCAGCAACTGCACCTGCATCGGCACCTGTACCTGCTACACCGGCAACTGCACCAGCACCTGCATCCGCTGAGCCTGTCTCTATTCTGGCGCCGGCCGCCGTGCCTTCGCTGACGCCGGCACCTGCCAAACCGGGGGAAGCCCCCGCGGAACCTGCAACCGCGTCTGTTCCTGCGAGAGGGCCCGCGCTGGCGATGCCGCCCGTGGCTGTGGGAAGGGTCGAGGTCGCGGCGCCGCTTGTCGCGGCCGCGTCAACCGCCGCTCCCGCGCCCGCCGCGCCGACGGCAACGGACGGGCTGGGAGAGGCTTCGATGTTCGGAAGTCCGAAAGTGCTGTCCCCGGTCGCACCGGGCAGCCCGGTTCCCTGCGGCAAGCTCTCGCCGGGCGCAGGCACGAAGCCGGGCGTTTGCGGCGCCGCGCCAGACAAGGGCGGCGTGGTGAAAACACCGGCCGATTCGGGCAGCGACGGCGCGCCGGCCAAGGCAGCACCCGGGTCCGTGGCGCCGGAGGAGACCGGCAACCCGCTTATCGCCGCGTCAGACGCGACCGGCACGCTCGGCGCCGCAACGGATGGCGCGCCAGTCGGCAACGCCAATGCATCGGGCAGACTGCCCGGCGCGGCGGTCGAGCCGGACGCCGCTTGCGTGACGCTGCTGGCCGCGGCAGAGGTGGCGCCCAACAGACTGCCCGCGCCCGCCGCAATGGACGCGAGCAGCGCGGCATTCGCAGCCGGGCTGCGCCCCTTGGTCGTGTCGTCCTGCTGCGCGGCGTCAGCCGCGTCATGAGCGGAGGCGTTCATCGACCCGCGCGCAGCGGCCGTGCCGGTGGCCAAGGGGGCATCGGCCCGCTGGCTTGCGTGTACGCCGGACGCTATGTCGCTGCCGCCTACGCGGTGGGCGGACGTGCCGCGCGCAAGCCAGTCGCGCGCGTCGCGAGCGGTGTGTTCCGCGTGGGTGGTCTGCTCGTCCCGTTCCGCCGTGTGATCGAGATGCGGGGCTGGGCCGGTCGAGCGATGCGCGTCAGGCGACGCGCCCGGTTGCAGCACTGTCGATCCTTGCGTGAACGCGGGCGCCAATCCCGCGGCGGCGGCGCCGATACGTGTCGGGTCGACCTGCGCGTGCTGCGTGGTGTCTTCGCCGTCATTGGCGTGCTGGGTGGCGTCGTCGCCGTCATGCGCGTGCTGCGTGTCGTCATCGCCGTCCTGGGCGTGCGTACGACGCGACGTCGTCGCGGTCACGGTTCCGGCGACGGCGGCGAGCAGGCCGATGGCGGCTCCCGATCCCTCTGTCTGACGGGCTTGGCCCGGCGCGGCCATGGACGCGGACGGCGCTGCATCGTGGGTCGAGCCCGGCGCCGTCCTGGCGTCCGCCTCGATGCGGCCGGGCGCTTCCGTGCCTGAGCTGGCGGACAGATGCGAGCGGGCGGCAGCGTCGGATTGCGTAGCGGACGTGGACGCGACCGATGAGGACGAGCCGAAAGCGGGCTCGCCTGCCTTGGACGCTTGCGAGTCAAACGCCGATCCGGACCCCGATCCCGACTCCGATCCCGATCCCGATTGGGTCGCGATGGGCATCGCTGCGGACGCCGAACTGCTGCGGCCCGCCAACGAGGCAGCCAGCGCGCCCGTGGCCGGGATGCCGACTCCCGTTGCGCCAGCAGCAAAAGCGGCGGCGCCGCCAGCAGCCGACGCGATGGACGGGACGGCCGTGCGGGTGCTTGAGGCGGCGATGGCAGACGCAACGCCAGCGTCCGCGCCGGCAACAGATGCCGGCGAGGCGATGTTCGCATCCGCGCCAGCGGCCGCAGCGCCAGATGCCAGAAGGTCGTCCGCGCTTGCTGGGGACGCGGCGGACCCAACACCGGCGTCTGTGTTTGCGAGGGACGTGCCGGAGGCAATACCTGCGTCCGCGCTTGTGAAGGACGTGCCGGAGGCAATGCCCGGGCTCGCATCTGCCAGGAACATGCCGGAGGCGATGCCGGTGTCCGCACTGGCGAGCGACGCATTGGACGCGATGCTTGTGCCTGCCAGGGCTGAGCCCGATGCGACACCCGCACCAGCGACTGAAGCGATGCCCGCGCCCGCGCCGGCGCTAGTTCCCACGCCGACGCTGGTGCTTGCTTGGGAAGGAATTGCAGACGCGGCGCTGCTGCCGGCCGCTGCCGTGGCAAGCGTGGGCGTTTGTGTTGCGGCGTCGGATGCGGACGGCGCTTGCAGGGTGCCGTTGGCCGGATGCGCAATGTTGTCAGCCATGGCGCCTGCGGGCGATGCCGCGGTCGCTGTGGCGGCGGGGGCCGCCGAAGACGGAGGCGCTGCGGCCGCCGTGGCCTGCGGGGCGGACGTCGCGGCGGATTCCGACGTCGCGGCCGATCCCGATCCCAACGCCGTTTCCGAGGCCGATTGCGAGGCCGGTGACGAGGCCTGTGCCGACGCGGACGCCGGAGTTCCTGAAGCGGCGGAGGGGGCCGCGGATGGCGGTGTTGCCGTGGTCGCGGAAGCCGTGGCCTGCGTCGATGCGCCTGCCGTTCCCGACGCACCTGCAGTAGCCGACGCACCTGCAGTAGCCGACGCACCAGCCGTTGCCGATGTCCCTGCCGTAGCCGATGCGCCTGCGCCTGCCGGGTCGGCGGCTGGCGACGAACTCGCCACGGTCGTCGGGCCTGATGCCGACGCTGTTGCCGATCCTGCTGCCGCCGATTGCGCAGCGCCGGTCCCCGTCGGCGCGAAGGACGGCGTCGCGGCCGCGCCCGTCAGTCCTCCGTCGGCACCAAGCCCCGCGCCCGAACCTACCTCTGCACCCTTGCCCAGTCCCGCGATCGACGCGGCGCTCGTGATCATCTTGGACGCGCCTTCGGGCGCGGCCGAGGCCAGCATGTCGGTTGCGGCGGGCAGGGCGGCGGTGGGGTCCTTGACCCATTCAGCGGCCTTGGAGACCGTGCCAACGGCTGCCGTCGCGCCGTCGATCATGCCGCCCGCGCCGGGCGCGACGGACGCCAGCATGCCGGAGGCGGCGGGCAGCGCGGACATCGGGTTGGCGATCATGGCTTGCGCCTGCGACACCATGCCCATCGTTTTCTTGGCCGTGTTCAGCAAGCCTCCCACGGCGGAGGGCGTCGAACCCATGCCGCCGAGCAAGCCCGGCGCCTGCGACAACGCGCCCATGGGATTTTTCGCCAGCCCGGCCAATGTGTTCGCCTGGCCGGCAAATTGCGAGAGCTTGGCCGCCGCGCCGGCGGCCGTCTTGCCCAGATCGCCCAAGCCGCTGGGCGCGAGGTCGCCCAATCCGCTCAGGCCCCCGCCCGCACCCGCCGCACCCGCCGCGCCGCCAAAACCGGCCATCAGGCTGGTTCCGGCCTTTTTGGCGGCCGAGGCCAGGGCGCCGTCCTTGTGGATAAGCTCTGCGCTGACGATCAGCGGGTCGTCCACCGTGGTGCTGGGCAGCGCCGGCAGCGCGGCGGCATCGCTGCCGGGGCCGACGAAGTTGTGCGTGGCGCCCTTAACCGAAAACAGCCCCGGTCCCTTGAAGACGATATCGGCGCCGTCGAGGATGACGCTGCCGCCCGCTGCCTGCAAGGTGACGCGCTGCTGCCCCAGGATCTCGATGCCTTCTGCCGATGACGTGACGGTGATGTCTTGCCCCGCCAGGGCTTCCAGAATGTCGGTGTGGGCGTGCAGCGACACGGGCGCGTGTGCCGACACCGCGCGTATCGCCCCTTGCTGCGCGAACACGCTGGCCGACCGTGCCGACACGGCCGCATAGGTTTGCGTGGCGGCCACATGCGCATCGGACTGCGCCGTGGCGTGCAGGTGTTCGCCCGCGTGCAACACGGCGCTGGCCGGCGTGGCCAGGTTCAGCGAGTTCGGCGAATCGATCAGCAGATGCGGGCCGTTGATGCGCTCGACGGCGGCCTCGCCGGTGCGTTTCCCGTCGGCGGCCTTGCCTGCGGCCTGTCCGTTCACCTGGGCGGCGTAGCGGCCTTCCAGCTTGGGGTCCAGCGCCTTGAGCAGGTCCTCGTAGCCTTCGGACGCCGCCAGCGGGCGCGCCTTGTGCTGGCCCGCGCTGTCGTTCAACCGGCGCGACGCGTCCTGCGCGCCGCGCAGCAGCAGCAAGGCTTCCTGTGCATCGGCTTGCGTCGACTTGCCTTGTTCACGCGCAGTGGCCGACAACAGCATGCCCTGACCGGAACGCACGACCGTCCACGCGTCCGAGCGCAGTTCAAAGCCGGTGCCGCGCCATTGGCCGCGGCTGGCGTCGTCCAGCTCCTGTTCCACCAGATAGCCCAGCCCAAGTTGCGTGGCCGCGGTGGAGCTGGCCAGCCGTGTGCGCAGTTTGCCCTTGGTGTCGTCGAACAGCCATTGGTTGCGGCCCGCGCCATCCAGGCCGTGGCTGTGCCACCCGCTCAACACGCCGGCGTGATTGGCGTCGCCGTCTTCGCCGGCGGACCAGGGCGGCAAATCCGCATCGTTGTAGAGCTGCCCCGCGACAACGGGCTGGTTGATGTCGCCGTCGATGAATTCAACGATGACTTCGGTGCCGGCGCGCGGCAGGTGATGCGCGCCCCAGTTTGGGCCCGCCTGCGCGCTGGCCACGCGCAGCCACGTGCCCGAGCGGTCATCGCCGGGCGCATTGCCGCTGGCATCGCCATGCGTGCGATGCGGCAGGCCGCCCGGCAGCGGCTTTTCGCCGCGCTGCCACGGAAACTGCACCTTGACGCGCAGATCGCGGTCGGCGGTGATGGGCGCATCGGCCGCGCTGACGACCACCGCAGCCAGGCTTTCCGGGGCCGTGGGGCGCGCGCGCCACGCGGGCATCAACGCTGCCGCGTCGGGCTGCGCAACGAAGACATTGCGATATGTGCCGCGCTCCATGTCCGGGGTGTTCAACACCTGCGCGGCCTGGCTGCCCAGGTTGTTCGTGGCTTCGTGCGTCACGTCCAGCACCACGTAACGGTTGCCGCCCAGTTCGTCGGCGGCCTGTCCGCCGCCGCCTTCGGCGTAGCGTGCGTGCTGGCTCAGCGCGAACACGTGCCCTGCCGCCAGCGAGCGGGCGGTGCCCGCGCCCTCAAAGCGCACCACCTCGGATTCATGGGCGCGCAGCGCCCGCGCCGCGCTCTGCTCGGCCGCGTCGTCATCGCCATAGCGGCCATGGCCGGCGTAGTCGTAGTCTTCAAGGACGGGCAGGGATTCCACCTGCACCTGCGACTGGCTCTGCGCGGCGTGCGCGTTCAGCGTGCGCTCGTTCCAGGCGGCGCGCGCCACGCGGTTGGGCCGCACGGCCTGCCGGGCGGCAAACCGGGTGATGCTGTCGCTTGTTTCGGTCGCGTCGCTACGGTGAAAGCGCAAGGGCGAGGCCGGGTCCTGCGGACGCGCGGCGTCGGCGTCGAAGATCACCACGCGGTGGCGCGCGCCGCCGCTGGCGGACTGGCCGTCGTCCTGTTGGTGTTCGAAGCGATAGCTCAACCCCGCCTCGGTCAGGATGCGTTCGACGAACGCCAGGTCCGACTCTCGATACTGCGTGCAGACGGCAAGCGGCTCCAGCGCCTGGCTCAATTCAAAGGCGAACGCGGCCTGGGGATAATCCGAAAACACCTCGCTGACGATGTCCTGCACCGACAGGTCCTGGTAGATGAAGCTGTCGCGCCGCAACGCCAGCGCGGCCATCCACGGCGCGGCATGCAGGCGGAAACGCGCCAGCCCGCCGTCGGCGCCCAGCGCGTCCACCCCTTCCACCACCGCGTGCCACCGCCGCATCGCGCCATCGGCCTGCAGCAGGCTGACGCTGATCTCCTTGCCCAGCAACGCGCCCACGTCCACTTCGGCGCTGGCCGCCAGGCAGTCCAGCGTCAGCGAGAACAGGCGCGACACGCCTTCGCGCAGGTTCAGGTGTTCGACCACGAGCTCGGCGTTCAGCGGGGTGTCCAGGCGCAGCAGGCGCGCCTGCTGCGACAGCGTGGCGATGTTCAATGACGAGTAGGCCGGGGCGTTCGAAGGCAAGGCGTTCATAGGACGTGGCGAATGTCGTTCGGCGGAGCCGGGGCGCGGGGCACGCGCCGGGAGGGGGCGGGTGAAAGCAGGGCCGGGAGCCGGCCCGGACGCTATGGCAGCGAAATCGTCAGGTGCGCGGCGCGCGGACCCAGCTTGACGATGTCGTGGTACGGCGCCATCGCCGTCTGCATCTCGGTGTTCAGGAAGTGGCGCATCCCCAGAAACGCCAGCAGGCCGAGCAGCGCAAAGACAGCCATGATCGACCACAGCGGCACGTCGCGTTTCAGCGTGTGCGCCACCTTGTCGGGCAGCGGCCAGTGCGGCGCGAAACCGGTGCGCTTGCCGCGCAGCAGCGCGATCTCGTCGCCCAGCCGCGCAGTCAGATAGCCGAGTTTTTCCTGGCCCTCGATCAGGTACTTGCCCTGAAAGCCGAGCAACAGGCACATGTAGTAGATCTCAAGCGATTGCAGGCGCGGCGCGCCTTGGGCGCGCAGGTCTTCCAGCCGGGCAAAGAAATTCTCGCCAGCCAGCTGTTCGCCGAACAAGGTGAGCTGCAGGGGTTGCAGCATCCACGCATCGCGAATGGCGAACTGCGAATTCAGCACGGTCTCGTCTACCGCGGCGCAGAATGCATACTTGGTGGCATACACGTCTTCCGCGGGAATATCCATTTTCTTGGCGGCGCGTTCGTAGTCCGCCAGAAACTGCTGCACCCGCGCCGAGAACGCCGCGGCGTCGGTGGGCTCTTGTCCGCTCTTGAGCAGGAACAGCATCAGGAAGCCGTCATACAGCAAGTCCAGCAAGGACCTGGCCGGACGGCTGGCGTGGAACTCGGCGGCCCGGGGCGGCAGCGTGGCGCCGGGCATCAGGGAGGGAGCGTCTGCGGTCATGGAAGTACGTGTCCTGTCAGCGGGTGACTGCAATCAAATCCAGCTTGAGCTCAGGGATGCCGGCGGGCGCGTAGATGGCGATGCTGCGCGCTTGCAGCATGCGGTCATAGAGCGAACCCCGCGCCTGTAGCGCGAAATACACCGCCCCGGGCTTGACGGGCACCGCCGGCGGCACCTGCGGCGTGTAGGCCAGCGGCACGCCGGGCATGGCCGACAGCACCAGCTTATCCACGTCTTCCGGCGCGCCCACCTTGAAGCGCATGGGTACGCTTTCGGAAAGTTCCGAGGCAGGCATGGCGGCCTGCACCGCCAGATACAGCGACGTGGTTTCGTCGAGCTTTTCCGAATCCAGCCTGCCCATGTGGAACGACGGCCGCAACTCTTCCAGCACGATGGAGAAGTAGCGTGTGGAGATCACCGTTTCCAGCAGGTCGCGCAGGATTTCGTCCATGCGGGCGAACGCCGGGCCGGGCGCGTCATGCCGGTAGACGGGCAGGTCGGCCAGCGTATGCAGCTTGGAGAACGTCATCAGCGCGCCCGCCAGCCGCGCCAGTTCCTGGAACAGCCGTTCCGGGTGGAGCTGCGGATGGTGAAACAGATGCGACAGCGTGGCGTAGGCCTCGTTGGCCGTGTGCAGCAGCCAGAACGAGGCGACGTCGCCCGAGCGGAACTCGATGATGTTCTTGCTGGGTTCGCGGTGAAAGCCGTACAGCGCATTCACCTTGGCCTGCAGCGCGTCCAGCAGTCGGCGCAGCTGTTCATGCAGGGCGCCAGAGGCCGTCAACGACAGGCTCGGCGCAACGAAGGTGGTGTCCAGCTCATAGCCCGCGCTGGCGGTGCGGCGCACGCGCGCCACCGGAATGGCCAGCAGCGCGTCGCGCGGTTCGAATTCCGAGATCAGGCGCACGTCTTTGCGCAGGAACGCCAGCTCAGCCGTGGTGGCGCCCGTGTACAGGTCGGGGGCCGGCGCATTGTTGTGCGTGTAGCGTGAGTCGAAGCTGGCTGCCGATTGGCCATCGCGGTAATTGCCGCCAATCGCCTTGAGCGGATGGATGGCCAGGTAAAAGACCGCTTCGGTGACGCCATCCAGCGCGGTCAGCGCAACCGGCGGCGGCAGTTCATCGCCATGGGGCGCGTTGTAGAGTTCACCGTCCGGAAACACCGCGCTCATCTCTGTGGCGCGCAACATGCCGTTGGCCAGTGCCGATGCATCGAAGCGCGCGGCGCGCAGGCCCCACGCATAGGGATGCAAGGCGCGGGCCATCTCGGCCAGCCGGTCTTCGTGATAGGCATCCTGCCGCTGAAAATGTTGCGGCCGCAGAAACAACCCTTCGCCCCAAAGGACTTTGGCTGAGTGACTCAAGTTGGCGCTCCCTTTGCTTGTCTTTCCATGTCTTCATATAGAAGGCGGGCCTACGCGCAATGCGCGTCAACCGGGACACTGCACGCCGGAAAGGCGTGCCGGGTCGTAGGCTGGCAGGCCCGCCGGCAACGTGGGTTTGCCAGTGGCGACGGTGAGCGCACACGCGTGCGCGCCCAGCACAATGCCACTGTCTTCCACGTCGTCGACCTTGAATACATACTTCCAACGCATCGGCGCGGGCGCGTAGAACAACCCGGCGATCGCGATGTAATCGGCTTGCTTGGGGACCTTTTCGACGGCTTCGAACCGTTGGCCGGGTGTGAGCGTCAGCTCACGTATTCCCAGCACGGATTCCCCGAGCGTGGCTTTCTCGGCAGCAGTGTCTATCAATTGCGTGAGCGGCGCACGTTGGAATTGCTCAGGATTCTTCAGGTAGTATATTTTTGTAACTACAGCCATCGACTGCCCGCTGCTGGCATTCAAATTTTCTCCGGCATGGATGGTCAAATTCACCTCGACAGGCGCGTTTTCGGGCTTTTTCAGGCCCGCCATCTCCATCGCATTTCCGGTCAAGCCGGCCACCGCGCCGATGGCTGATACGGCCGCACATCCAGTAATGACGGTGCTTGCAAGCGAGCAAGCCGCGACTGCGAAGAAGCGTGATAAATGGATATGTTTGGACATGGCCCTTTATACCGGAAGTGTGTGAAGCAATACAGATCGCAGCACGTTAGGCGCAATTTCGACGCAAGTAACATGAAGACACTTGCTGTAGCGCTGGGCTAACAAAAGGTTGTTGAAATACGGCCCCTAGTTACAACCCCGCTAGGTGCTTAAAAATGCGCTTTCCCCGCCTCGTCGTTCTCGCAGGTGTCGTTGCCGTTATGGCCGGCTGCGCGTCGGTAAAACCGCAGTCGGAATCCGAATACAAACAATCCATGGCCGAAGCGGAAAAGGCGCTTGAGCAAAAGAGCGCCGACCAGGCCGTCGCGCAATTCGAGGAGATTGCGGTCCGCAATCCGTCCAAGGGATTGCCGTGGTCCTACATCGCGAAGATTCGTTTCGACGAACAGAAATATGGTCAAGCCATCGTCGCGGCCGACGAGGCGCTGAGCCGCGACCCGGATGATTTCGTCGCCAAGAGCGTGCGCGCCGTGGGCGGCCTGCGCGTGGCCATGCAGTCGCTGGCGGACCTGCGCGCCGATGCGTTGCTGGCTGGCAATGCGCGCGCAGACGCCGTGGCCCTGGCCGCGGCAATGCGCGAGACGCTGGGGCAGGATGTGCTGTTCCCGGAAGGCCGCCGCCCGCCGCCGCGTCCGCGTCAGCCGCCGCGCAAGGCCGACCCCGCCCCGGCGAGTGCGTCGCCTTCCAGCGCCGCACCGACGGGCGTTGCACCGACGGGTGCGGCACCCGCCGCATCGACGCCTGCCGCACCCAAGGTCACTCCCAGCGCCGCGCCGGGGGCCGCCTCCAATGCGTCGCCCGCCGCAACCCAGCCCGCCCAGCAGCCCAACCGCGCGCCGAACCCGTTCGGCGACCTGCTTACCAAGTGATTCGCCCAGGCAGCGCCGGCTAGCCCGGCGCGCCTGACCGACCGCCACGATCCTTTGCACGGAGCCATCCATGGCCAAGAAAGAAAGCGTTCAGAAACGATTGCAGAAAGTCCGTCCGCCGCGCGTTCAGCTCACGTATGACGTGGAGAAGGGCGACGCCATCGAACAGAAGGAGCTTCCCTTCGTCGTGGGCGTGGTGGGGGACTTTTCGGCGCAATCCGAAGCCGAGCTGCCGCGTCTGAAGGACCGCAAGTTCGTCAACATCGACGTCGACAACTTCGACGACGTGATGCGTGGGCTGGAGCCGCGCGCCGCGTACCGCGTCAAGAATGCGCTGACCGAGGAAGGCGGCACGTTCGGCGTGGACCTGAAGTTCCGTTCGATCGAGGATTTCCGCCCGGAAGCCGTGGTCCAGCAGGTGGAGCCGCTGCGCGAATTGCTCGACATACGCACCAAGCTGGCGGACCTGCGCAACAAGCTGGCGGGCAACGACAAGCTGGAAGACCTGCTGGGCGAAGTGCTGTCCAGCACCGAGAAGCTGCAACAGTTGACCAGCGAGACCGACAAGGGAGGCCGCAATGAGTAATTCCGCCGCTGCACAGAACACCGCTGCCGCCCCGGCCGACGCGCAAGGCGGCCTGCTGGACCAGATCGTCGAGCAAAGCCGGGTCGCCAAGTCGACCGCCGAGCACGATCGCGCCAAAGACATCATCGGTGAGCTGGTGCGTGAAGTCATGAAGGGCACCGTGGTGGTGTCCGACAATCTTTCCGCAATGCTGGATGCGCGCGTGGCCGAGCTGGACCGCCTGATTTCCGCGCAACTGAGCGAGGTGATGCACGCGCCGGAATTCCAGAACCTGGAGAGCACGTGGCGCGGCCTGCACTACCTGTGCCAGGAGACCGACACCAGCCCGATGCTGAAGATCAAGGTGTTGAACACCACCAAGCGTGACCTGGTTCGCGACTTCCAGACCGCCATCGACTTCGACCAGAGCCTGATGTTCAAGAAGGTCTACGAAGAAGAATTCGGCACGTTCGGCGGCGCGCCGTTCGGCGCATTGCTGGGCAACTTCGAGATCACGCGCCAGCCCGAGGACATGTACTTCATCGAGCAGATGTCGCATGTGGCCGCGGCTTCGCACGCGCCCTTCATCGCCTCGGCCTCGCCCGAACTGCTGGGCCTGGACAGCTTTGCCGACCTGGGCCGCCCGCGCGACCTGGCCAAGGTGTTCGACACCGTGGAATACACCAAGTGGCGCAGCTTCCGCGATTCGGAAGACTCCCGCTATGTGGGCCTGACCATGCCGCGCTTTCTGGGCCGCCTGCCCTACGATCCGGTGGAAGGCACCACGGTCGAAGGCTTCAACTTCGTTGAGGACGTGGACGGCACCGACCACTCGAAGTACCTGTGGTGCAACGCGGCGTGGGCGTTCGGCGCCCGCCTGACGGCCGCGTTTGCCGACTTCGGCTGGTGCGCCGCGATCCGCGGCGTGGAAGGCGGCGGTCTGGTCGAGAACCTGCCGACGCACACGTTCAAGACGGACGACGGCGAAATCGCGCTCAAGTGCCCGACCGAAATCGCCATCACGGACCGCCGGGAAAAGGAACTGAGCGATCAGGGCCTGATCCCGCTGGTGCATTGCAAGAATTCGGACTACGCGGCCTTCTTCGGCGCACAGTCGGTGCAGAAGGCCAAGAAATACAACACGGACAGCGCTAACGCCAATGCGGTGTTGTCGGCGCAGCTGCAGTACATCTTCTCGGTGTCGCGCGTGGCGCATTACCTGAAGGCGATGATGCGCGACAAGATCGGCAGCTTCGCGTCGGCGCAGTCCGTTGAGAGTTTCCTGAATCGCTGGGTGTCGCAGTACGTGCTGCTGGACGACAACGCGACGCAGGAACAAAAAGCGCAGTTTCCGCTGCGCGAAGCTTCGGTGCAGGTGGCCGAGGTCCCGGGACGTCCGGGCGTCTTCCGCGCCGTGGCGTTTTTGCGGCCGCATTTCCAGCTTGACGAACTCTCGATCTCGTTGCGCCTGGTTGCCGAACTGCCGGCTCAGGCTCAGAAATCCTGATCGTCATTGCACTGACCACTCATCCATTGAAAGAGGTTATCAACAATGAAGGACATCTACGTCAAGTTCGGCAATCCGGCGCTCAAGGGCGAATCGCAAGACAAGGACCACCCGGATTGGATCGAAGTCAGCTCGTGGCGCCATGAAATCATCCAGCCGCGTTCGGCCACCGCGTCGACCTCGGGCGGCCATACCGCCGAGCGCACCGAACACGGCGAAATGGTCTTCACCAAGGATCTGGACGTGGTCAGCCCGCTGCTGTATCAGCACGCGTCCGGCGGCACGACGTTCGATGAAGTCACCATCGATTTTCTGCGCGCGGACGGTGAGGGCAATCGGGTCAAGTACCTGGAAATCAAGCTCAAGTACGTGATCATTGCGCGCGTGGCGCCGGAAGTGGTTGCCGAAGGCCTGCCGCACGAGTCGTTCTCGCTGAAGTACGCCGCCGTGCAGTGGAAGTACACGCAGCAGAAGGTCGGCGGCAACCAGGGCGGCAACGCCCAGGGCGCCTGGAGCCTGACCAAGAACGACAAGACCTACTCGGTCTGATCGCTGCCAGGTTGCCAAGAGACCGCGGCCCGAGCCGGGCCGCTGTTCTTTTTTTTGCTGTTTCCGGATTGATCAGGCCCCGATGAAAGGATTCGAACCGAGTCTGTTCGACAAGCTGTTCGAGGCGGAGGGCCAATCGCCCTATGCGCTGCGCCGCCTGTCGATCGAAGAGATGAAGGAAACGGTGGCGCGCGACATCGAGGCCTTGCTGAACACCCGCATGGTGTTCACCGAGGAAGACTTGCGGCGCTTCCCCAACTGCCAGCGGTCGGTGCTGACGTACGGCCTGTCGGACTTTTCCGGATTGAGTCTTGCCAGCCACTACGACCGCGAATTCATCTGCCGGTCGCTGGAGCAGGCGATCGCGCGCCACGAGCCTCGCCTGACGCACGTGCGGGTGATGCTCCAGGTGGACAGCCGCGCGACATCGGTGCTGTATTTCGCGATCACGGCGATGCTGGACGTGGGACCCGCCCACGAGCCCGTCACCTTCGACGCCACGTTGCAGCCCTCGACGCTGCAGTACTCCGTGACCAAGGGCTGGGCCAAGAGCCCGGCCACGGTCTGAGGCCCCCATTCGTAACGCAGGTGCATTGGCGCGCTGGAAGGAAAGACAACAATGGAAGAATTGCTGCCTTATTACGAGCGCGAACTGGGCTTTCTGCGCACGTCGTCGCGCGACTTCGCCGAACGCTACCCGAAGATCGCCGCGCGGCTCGGCCTCTCGGGCGAGACCTGCGAAGATCCGCACGTTGAACGCATGATCGAGTCGTTCGCCTTGTTGAGCGCCCGCATCAACAAGAAACTGGACGATGACTACCCGGAATTCACCGAAGCGCTGTTCGAGGTGATGTACCCGCATTACCTGCGGCCTTTTCCCTCTTGCAGCATCGCGCAGTTCGACCTTGGCGGCGCGGGCGCGCAACTGACCGCGCCGGTCCGGATTGCGCGCGGCACGGAACTGAAGTCGCACCCGGTCCGGGGCGTGTCGTGCCGCTTTCGCACCACTTATGACGTCACGCTGGCGCCCGTTGAAGTGCTGCGCGCCGACTTTGAGTCCAGCGCCAATGCGCCCGCCACGGCCAAGCTGCCGGCCGGCGTGACCGGGCGTTTTTCCGTCACGCTGGGTTGCCAGGGCGAGAATCAGCATTTCGGGGCCCTGGGCGTGGACCGGCTTCGGGTGTACCTGCACGGTGAACCGTCATTCGTGGCGGCCTTGCGCGACGCGCTGTTCCTGCGCGCCGCCGCGGCCTACGTCGAGCTGCAACCGGGGCGCTGGGATCGTCTGCCCGCCATTCCGGTCGGGCAGGTGGGACTGGCGGAAGAAGACGCGCTGATCGACTTTCCGGCCAGTTCGCACCCGGCGTATCGCCTCCTGGCCGAGTACTTCGTGTTCTCGGAAAAATTCAACTTCGTGGACATCGACCTGGCCGCGCTGCGCCCCTATCTGGGCACGGTGCGCCAGTTCACGCTGCACCTGCCGGTCAGCGGCCTGCGCGCGGATTCCAATACCGCGCGGCTGCTGGAATCGACGTCCGCCGACAATCTGCGGCTCGGCTGCACGCCGGTGTCAAACCTGTTTTCGCAGCGCGCGGATCCCATCCGCGTCACGCATGCGTCGGCGTCGTACCCGGTGGTGGCGGACGCGCGGCGGGCCTATGGTTACGAGGTCTATTCGATCGACCGCGTGCGCCAGGTGCGTCAGAACGCGCAGGGCGATGCGGTCGTGGAATTCAGGCCCTTCTATTCGCTGCACCATGGCGAATCGCCCGACAAGGCGGGCCACTACTGGACGATGCGGCGCGATGCGTCGATGGCGCAGCGCAGTCCGGGCTACGAGACGGAGATTTCGATCGTCGATATCGACTTCGACCCGTCGGTGCCGCAGACCGAAACGCTGAGCCTGGATCTGACCTGCACCAATCGGGACTTGCCGTCGCAGATTGCGGTGGGGCAGGCGGGCGGCGACCTGTTCCTGGAAGGCGGTTCGGTGGCGCGCACGATCCGCATGCTGCGCCGCCCGACGCATTCGCACCGGTTCCAGCAGGGCCGTGCGGCGCATTGGCGCCTGATCTCGCATCTGGCGTTGAACCATCTGTCCCTGGTGCAGAGCGGGTTGCCGGCGCTCAAGGAAACGCTGCGCCTGTACGACCTGTCCGGCTCGGCCGTGGCCGCGCGCCAGATCGAAGGGCTGGTGGGACTGGACTACAAGCCCGCCACGCACTGGATGCCGGGCGAACCGTTCGCCACCTTCGTGCGCGGCATCGAAATCCGGTTGACCGTCAATGAAGACCACTTCGTGGGCACCAGCCTGCACACGTTCGTGGCGGTCATCAATCGCTTCTTCGGCCTGTATGTGCACGCGAACAGTTTCGTGCAGTTGGTTGTGTTGTCGCGCCGCGGCGCGGAGGAACTTCTACGATGCCCCCCTTGCAACGGCGACGCCATCCTAGCGTGATGGACGCGCTGCTGGCCGAGCCGCAGCGCTTCAAGTTTTTCCAGGCGGTGCGCCTGCTGGAGCAATGCTTTGCCCGGCAGGAGCGGGGTGCGACGCGTCATCCGGTGCCGGTGCACCTGCGCTTTCCCAACGCGCCGGGCCTGGGCTTTCCGCCCAGCGAGATCGTGGATGCGGTGGCGTACGACAAGAACGGCGAAGTGCTGGCGGACGAGGCCGCGCGGCAGGCCGCCGTGGCCGAAGGCCGGCTGGGCCGCGTGGACGTGACGCCCGCGTTCTTTGGCCTCTTGGGCGGGCAGGGCGCATTGCCGCTGCATTACTCGGAAATGCTGGCCAACCGCGAAAGCCTGCGGCGCGATCGGGGCGCCCGCGCGTTCTTCGACATTTTTTCGAACCGGGCGGCGGCGCTGTTCTACGCGGCGTGGAAGAAGTACCGCATGCCGCTGCGGCACGAAACCGAACCGGACCATCATTACCTGCCGCTCTTGCTGGCCTTGGGCGGCATCGGCCATCCGGCGCTGCGGGACCGCCTGCACAACGGCGCGGGCCGCGTCCATGACGAATCGATCGCGCACTACGCGGCGGCGGCGCGTCAGCGTCCGGTGTCGGCGCCGTACCTGCAGCGCGTGCTGCAGGATTACTTTGGCGTGCCGCTGCGCGTGGAACAGTTTGTCGGCCGCTGGTATGACGTCCCGCCGCAGAACCGCACGCAGCTTGGGCATCCTGGCGCCGTGCTTGGCGTGTCGGCGCTTGCTGGAGACCGCATCTGGCAGCGCGACCTGCGCATCCGGCTCTGGATCGGCCCCTTGTCGGGCCAGGCGTTCACCGACTTCCTGCCTGGCGGCGAGCGCGCGCAGGCGCTGGAGAAACTCCTGACGATGTTCGGCGGGATGACGTTCGAATACGAGGTGCGGCTGGTGCTGGCGCGCGAGAGCGTCACCCCCAGCCAGTTGGGCGCAGGCGCCGAGGTGCGCCTGGGCTGGAATTCGTTCCTGTGCACCGAGCCCGCCCGGCAAGACCGCGACGACGCCAGTTACGAACTGCACACCATCCATTGACCCCATCACCCTCAGACACTTATGGCCACACCGCTGAAGACCTTGATCGGAAAGCTCAACCAGACCTGCCGCCAGGCCGCCGAACGCGCCGCCAGCCTGTGCATGGCGCAAGGCCACTACGAAGTGGATCTGGAGCATCTGTTTCTGGCCTTGCTGGAAAGGCCGGCCAGCGACGTGAGCGTCATCGCGCAGCGTTGCCACATCAAGACCGACGCGTTGGAGGCGGACCTGAATGCGGAGATCGGCCGCTTCAAGAACGGCAATACGCGCACGCCGGTGTTTTCGCCGCATCTGCCCAAGTTGTTTGAACATGCGTGGCTGATTGCGTCGCTTGATACCCAGACGACGCGCATCCGGTCCGGCCACCTGTTGCTGGCCCTGCTGACCGAGCCCGATCTGGCGCAATTGGCGCGGCGCGGCTCGACGCTGTTCGAGTCGTTCCGGCTGGATGCGTTAAAGCATGACTTTGCCGCCTTGACGGCCGGTTCGGAAGAGGCCGGGCAAGCCGTGGGTTTTGCCGATGGCGCGGGGCCGCAGGGCGACGCTGGCCAACCGGCGCCCGCGCTGTCGGCCACCCCGGCCCTGGACCAATACACCACGAACCTGACCGAACGCGCCCGCGAGGGAAAGATCGACCCGGTGATCGGACGGGACGCCGAAATCCGCCAGATGATCGACATCCTGACGCGGCGGCGGCAAAACAACCCCATCCTGACCGGCGAGGCGGGCGTGGGCAAGACGGCGGTGGTCGAGGGATTGGCGCTGCGGATTGTGTCGGGCGACGTGCCGCCCGCGCTGGCCGAGGTGACGCTGCGCACGCTGGACATGGGTCTGCTGCAGGCGGGCGCCAGCGTCAAGGGCGAGTTCGAGAACCGCTTGAAGAACGTCATCGACGAGGTCAAGAAGAGTCCTTCGCCCATCATCCTGTTCATCGACGAAGCCCACACCATGATCGGCGCGGGCGGGCAGGCGGGGCAGAACGACGCGGCCAACCTGCTCAAGCCGGCCCTGGCGCGCGGCGAACTGCGCACCATCGCCGCCACCACCTGGAGCGAATACAAAAAGTTCTTCGAGAAGGACGCCGCGCTGGCGCGCCGCTTCCAGGTGATCAAGGTGGAGGAACCCGACGAGACGCTGGCCGCATCGATGTTGCGCGGCATGGCGCCGTTGATGGAGCGCCATTTCGGTGTGCGCATCCTGGACGAAGCGATCAGCGCGGCGGCCAGGCTGTCGCATCGCTACATCACCGGCCGCCAGCTGCCCGACAAGGCGGTCAGTGTGCTGGATACGGCATGCGCGCGTGTGGCGTTGGGCCGCAGCGCCACGCCGGCCTTGATCGATGATGCGCGGCATCGCCTGACGCGCCTTGGCGCCGAACAGGCCGCGTTGCAGCGCGAAGCCGCCACGGGCGCGCCGCACGCGCGCCTGGACGAATTGCGCGACGAGATCGCGGCGGTCACGCAGACCTTGGCCGATGCCGAGTCGCGCCACGCGGCGGAAATGGACCTGGTGGCGCGGATACACGCCTTGCGTGCGGAGCTGGAAACCGCGCCGCAGGAAACGGCCGCGGAGGCGTCCGCGGAGAAGGCGCCGCCGCCGTCCTCGTCGCGCCGCAAGGCCGCGCAGGCCGTGCCGCTGACGCCCGCGCAGCAGCGTCTGGCGGGCTTGATGGACGAGCTGCGGGCGTTGCAAGGCGAACAGCCCTTGGTGCCGGCCTGCGTGGACGCGCAGATCGTGGCCGAGATCATCTCGGCATGGACCGGGATTCCGCTGGGCCGCATGGTCAACGACGAGATTCGCACGGTGCTGCAATTGCAGCCGCTGCTGGCCGAACGCGTGATCGGGCAGGACCACGCGCTGGAGGCCATCGCGCAGCGCGTTCGCACGGCGCGCGCCGGGCTGGAAGACCCGGACAAGCCCAAGGGCGTGTTCCTGTTCGTGGGCCCGTCGGGCGTGGGCAAGACCGAGACCGCGCTGGCGCTGGCCGACATTCTGTACGGCGGCGAGCGCAAGCTCGTCACGATCAACATGAGCGAGTACCAGGAGGCCCACAGCATTTCGGGCCTGAAGGGTTCGCCGCCGGGCTATGTGGGCTACGGCGAAGGCGGCGTGCTGACCGAGGCGGTGCGCCGCCAGCCCTATAGCGTGGTGTTGCTGGATGAAATCGAAAAGGCCCACCCCGATGTGCTGGAGCTGTTCTTCCAGGTCTTTGACAAGGGCGTGATGGACGACGCGGAGGGGCGCGAGATCGACTTCCGCAACACGCTGATCATCCTGACGTCGAACGTCGGCTCCAGCGCCATCATGCAGGCGTGCCTGAACAAGCCGGCTGCGGAGCGCCCGACGCCGGATGCCTTGTCCGAGCTGTTGATGCCGCAGCTGTACAAGGCCTTCAAGCCGGCCTTCCTGGGCCGCATGAAGACCATTCCTTATTTCCCCGTGGACGATGACGCGCTGGCGCACATCATCGAACTGAAGCTGGGCCGCATCGCACGCCGCGTGGCGGCCACGCACCGCGCGGTATTCGAGTGGGATGAGGCGCTGCTCGAGGCGGTGCTGGCCCGCTGCACCGAAGTGGACACGGGGGCGCGCAATGTCGATCACATCCTCAATGGAACGCTGCTGCCCGAGATTGCCGGGCAGGTCCTCAGCCGCATGGCGCAAGGTGAGGCGATCGCCAAGATCCGTGTCAGTGCGGGCAAGAACGGCGAATTTCGCTTCCGCATGAGCTGATTCAAGACAGAGAGGTTACGCCAACATGGCTCAGACACTTGCCGCCGCCAGCCCATTGAGCGCGGGCTTCACGCAGGCCGACCGCCTGCTCGACCTGTGCACGCCGTTGGGGCCGGACAAGCTGCTGGCCGAGCGTCTTCAGGGCACCGAGCAACTGAGCGATGGCGGCTTTGCGCTGATGGTCGATGCGCTGTCGGACGATGCGCACGTGCCGCTGAAGTCGCTGATCGGCCAGCCGGCGCAGGTAAAGCTGCAAACGGCCTTGGGCCGCGACGCGCCTCGCGTGTGGTGCGGCCTGGTGACGGAGGCGCGCTTTGAGGGAGCCAACGGCGGCTTCGCGCGCTACCGGCTGCGCATCGAGCCGTGGCTGGCGCTGCTGCGCCAGCGCCGCGACAGCTTCGCCTTCCAGGACTTGTCGGTGATCGACATCGTGGACAGCGTGTTCGGCGACTACAACGGGCAGGGCGCGGTGGCGGCGCAGTGGCGCTGGGAAGTGAAGGACCGGGACGCTTACGCCAAGCGCAGCCTGACGATTCAGTATCGCGAGACCGACTTTGCCTTTGTCGAGCGGCTGCTGGCCGAAGAAGGGCTCTTCTATTGGGTCGAGCACGAAGCCGGTGACGGCGCGCCGGGCGGCCATACCGTGGTCATTGCCGACCACAACGGCGCATTCAAGGCCGGGCCGCAGGACAGCATCAAATTTCAGCGCGCGGACGCGACCGAAACCGAAGACACCATCCAGGCGTGGCGCCAGCGCCGCGCGTGGCGCACCAACGCCGTGCGGCTGGCCACGTGGGATTACCGCGCGATGCAGACGCGGCGGGTCAGCGCGCAGGTCGAGGACAAACTGGCCAACGCCGTGGAACTGGCGGATTCGGACTACCCCGGCCAGTATCTGTTCGAAGACGGCGCCCAGGGCGAGCGGCTTGCGCACAACGCGCTGGCCGCGCAGCGGGTGCGCCAGTCGTTGCAGGAAGGCGAGGGCACCGCGCGCACGCTGGCGCCGGGGCAGCGTTTTACGCTGACGGGGCATTTCGGGCCGTCGCAGGGGGCGGGCGCCGAATTTGTGGTGCTGCGCATCGCGCACGAGGCCCGCAACAATTTCGATGAAAGCCTGGGCCGCGCGGTGGCCGACGCCCTGGGCGCGGCAGGGGAAAACCAGGGCCCGCGCAACGCCGAAGACGCCGAAGCGGATTTCTATCGCAACCGCTTCGAGGCGATTGCCGCCACGCTGGAGTACCGCCCCAGCACGGTGGATGGCCACGGCGCACGCCTGCATCCCCGTCCGACCGTGCACGGCGCGCAGACGGCGCTGGTGGTCGGGGCGAACGATCCGGTCCATACGGACCGCGACCACCGCATCAAGATCCAATTCCATTGGCAGCGCGGCAGCGCGTCCAGCAATCGCCAGGATCATCCCGCGGGCGAAGACAACGCGCCGGCCAGCGACGCGCTGGGCACGTGGGTGCGCGTGGCCGAACCGGTGGCGGGATCGGACTGGGGCGGTCACTTCGTGCCCCGCCTGGGACAGGAGGTGCTGGTGCAGTTCATGCACGGCGACATCGACCGGCCGGTGGTGGTGGGCGCGCTGTATAACGGCGCGGGCAGCGAGAACGCCGCCAACAACCAGGTGCAGGCCGGCGCGGCCAAGGCCACCGGCAACGCGCCGGCCTGGTTCGCGGGCAGCGAGGCCGGGCACGCGCACAACGTGGTGATGTCGGGCTTCAAGACACAGGCGCTGGCCGATAGCGGGCAGGGCATGGGCGGCTACAACCAGTTGGTGCAGGACGACACGCCGGGACAGTCCCGCCTGACGGCATCGACCACGCAGGCGGAGGCGCGGCTGAACCTGGGCCACCTGAAGCAGCAGCGCGACAACGAGCGTCTGTCGGACCTGGGACATGGCGCGGAACTGGCGACCAGCGAGGCCGTGGCGATGCGCGCGGGCGAGGGCCTGCTGATCAGCGCGGACAAGCGCGAGGGCGCGACGGGCGGCCTGCTGGATAGCGAGCCGGCCATCCAGCAGATGGAAAAGGCCATCGAGCAGGCCAAAGAGTTGTCGGCCACGGCGGCGCGCCAGGAAGCGAAGCTGGACGGCGACGGCGACAAGACGCGTCCACTGGATGAACTGGACGCCGTGCGCAAGATCATCGAAGGCACCCGCGCCAAGGAAGGCGTGCAGGTGCCGGCGTACAGCCTGCCGCACATCCAGGTGAGCGCCCCGAAGGGCATTGGCCAGTACACGCCGAAGCATGCGTTTGCCGTGGCGGGCGCGACCTTGTGCCAGGTGGCGCCGGACGTGAACTGGGCCGCCGGCGCGCACCTGTCCCTGTGCGTGGCGCAGGGCGTGGTCTTGTTCACCAAAGGCTTGGGCGGCGACGGCCGGGCCGTGCCGGAGAAAGGGATCCGGTTGCACGCGGCAGGCGGGCAGTTGCGGATGCAAAGCCAGAAGGCGCGCATGCGCCTGGCCGCCGAGAAGTCGGTGACGCTGGCCTCGGCCCAAGGCGCCGTGGACGTAAACGCATCGAAAAAGGTGCTGGCCACGGCGGCCGGCGCGTACATGCGGATCGAGGGCGGCGGGATTCAATTGCATGCGCCCGGCAAGGTGGAATTGAAGGCGGGTGTGCACAACTGGGTGGGACCGCAAAGCGGTACCGGCCCGGCTCAGCCGCCGCAGGGCGATATGGAAGGCTGCGCCGCGGCGCTCGAAGACGCGGCCGGCAGCGGCGCATTGGCGGCATGATGGCATCGTCAACGCCCCGCCTGGCGCAAGCGTCTCAAGCACGTTGGGAACCGCCGCGCGCCGAGGACTGTGTCGAACGCGCCATCGCGGGCTTGCGCGCCGTGCTGGATGGCCGCGCCAGCCGGCGCGTGCTGCTCTTGTGCGATTCCACGTTGGCCGATCCGCTGGCCGACGACATCGCGGCTGCGGGATTGGCGCGGCGCGAGGTCGAGCTGATCTCGCAGGGCGCGGCCGCGCCGCCGTTGTATCTGGCAGAGGTGCCGGACGAGATCCGCCATGAGCGGCTGATCAACGCCAGCCTCCGCGTGGCGGTGGACGAAGCCTTGCGCCCCGCGCCCGCCGTCAAGCGGCCTCGATCGATGGCGGCGTGGCTGGCCACGGACCTGCCGCTGGCCGAAGTGGCGCAGCGGCTCGCGCTGCGCGCCCGTTTGCGCGACGCGCAGGCGCGCGTGCGCATCCTGCGCTTCTGGGACCCGCGCACCACGCAATACCAGAGCGAGCTGTACGCGGGCACGGCGCCCGCCTCGTGGATTCCGGGCGTCACGTGGATGACGGTGGACGGCTTTGCGCGCTGGCAGGTGCTGCCGGATGTGCGGGGTCCGATGCAGACCGTGACGCCTGACTGGCCGCGCCTTGCGCGGCTGGGGCGTATCAACGCGGTGCTGCAGCGCTTGAACGCGAAAGGCCTGTGCGTGGGGCCGTCCGTGCTGGACGCGGTTCGTCGCGCGTTGGACGCGGCCGCGGATTGCGGGATTGACGACGATGAAGACGCGGCGCTGTTCGCCGCCTGGCGAGTGCGCCTGGACGCGCCGCTGGAACGTGCGCCGTCGTTTGCGGCCTTGCTGCGCGAGGTGCAAGAAGAAGGCGGCCGCCTGCGCGGCGCCGCGCAGGACATGGACGACGAGGATTGGCAGCGGTTTGCGCAAGAGGCGCAGGCGCGGGAGGATCTGCAAGCATGACGACTGACTACGACGCGTTGCCCTGCAAGGGCAAGTTCTGCGGCCGGCCGGGGCTGCCCATCCTGCCGATGCGAATTGCGTACGTGCCGGGCGGCAAGAACGATTTGCCCGACGGCGTGTACACGGATCCCGAGCTGTACTACGAGACCATGCGCCAGGGCGCCTACATGCTGCGCGCCATCACGGCTGGCTACGTGTACCTTTGGGATCCGCGCCGCAGCTACGGCTGGCGCGCGTTCGCGGCCACGGCAACGGGGCAGATGAAGGAAGTGCCGGTTGACGACGACAACCGTCCGTCCGAGCAACCGACGTTCACGTGCACGCGCGAAGGCCACGGCCTGGAATCCGCGTTGATCAACGTCGAGGCGCCCGCAAACGCGTCGCGCAGCGTGTGGGTCGGCTATTCGCGCGTGTGGTGGACGCAGGATATCCGCCGCGAGCTGACGCGCAATGATCGCTGGCGCAAGAAGGTCATGGTGGAGCTGGACGCCAAGGCTGTCTGGGCGGGGGGCTACCCCAAGCCCGAAACGGGCTTTCGCGTGGCGGAAGACGGCGCCAATCTGGCCAAGCATTCGATCGAGTTCCGGGACGCCGCCGGCGCGGCGACCTTGTTTGCCAACACGCTGACCCCCGGCGTCAGCCTGTTTGGCGGGCAGGCCGCGGCGATGGCCGGCAAGATGCGGCAGATGACCCCCAAGGGTGGCGTGGCGCTGGCGCTGCGCGATCCGGTGGGCGTGCTGGCCGACATTTCCACGTGGCGCAACAAGTGCATGGGCGAGCTGGCCGAGCATCATCTGGAGCCGACCCGGCTGCGCGAAGTGGCGGTGGCGCAGATCATCGACGGGCTGGAAAAGCAGATGGACTCGTCCAGTGATGAGCGCCAGCGCTTGCGCGAGCGCATCGACACCGGCAAGGTCACCAGGACGCTCAGCGAAAACAAGGCGGCCATTGCCCGCATGCGCGACAAGATCGAGGGCGCGGGCAAGGACTGGGCCTGGTGGTATGGCCGAGATACGTTCTGGCTGGCGTGCAAGGCGTATTCGCCCAAGGACGCCGCCGCCGGGGAGCGCCTGGAAGACGACATGGCGATGTGCGTCGATGGCGCGGGCGCCGTGGCCAGCGAGCACAAGGCCATCGACGACTCGCTGAAAGACGAGGACATGGTCGACGGCACCTACGAGGCGATATGGCGGTCGCTGGCGGGCAACGATGGCGACTTGCTGGCCTTCCTGAACCGGGAGGGCAAAGGCAAGGTGATCTCCAAGCAGGTGTCCAACCTGCGCAAGATGGTCAAGAGCTACAACGATTGGATCAAGTTGCGGGCGGCCGACGGCAAGCTGCCGCCCATGCGGGCGGCGGGCTCGGCGATTGGCCGCTTCATGGCCACGCAGCTTCTGCGCCTGACCCTGTCGGGCGACCCCATCGCCGAACGGGTGGCGGCGCGCGTCACGTTGTCCGTGTCGGCGCGCATGAACATCGTGGTGGCGGTGCGCACGCATACGACGACGCTGCCGCGAATGATCGCGGACATGCACCAGATCGTCTGGGAGCCGAATCTGACGTCGGTCACGGTCGGCGGCGGCGGCGGGATCTACGCGAACAAGCACATGCAGTCCGGCTGGATCGGCACGCAGGCCGAACGCTCCACCCCGCTGACGATCAACTACATCATTCCCGAGGAGGTCGATGCGCAGCTGAACGCGGCCGCCAACGCGCCGCCGCCTTCTCGCCCTGCGGCCTCGCCGCAGTTGTCCCTGCCGTCGCCGCCCAGGGTGCTGGCCTTGCCGGCGCCCACGATGTCGCCGCTGGCGGGGCTGGTCAAGTGGGCCAAGACGCGGGACGGGCAGAACGCCAGCGCGACGGGCGTGTTGACGCTGGTGGCCCTGTACACGTCTGTGTCGGACCTGAACAAGGCCGACGCCATCGGCGATGCGAAGGCGGCGCGCAAGGCCTGGTTCGGCATCACGTCCGGCGTGCTGGGCGTGGGCAGCGTGGCGATCGAAGCCACGGCGGGCGCGATCGGCGCGCGTGTGGGCACGAATACCGCGTATTCGATGAACCTGACCCTGAACATGCGTCTGGCCACTGTGCGCACGGCGGGCGCGGTGTTCGCGGCGGCGGCCACGTTTGTGGATGGCGCCAACAACGCGCTCAGCGCCGTGGACCAGTACGACGTCAAGAACTACGAGGCCGGCGGCGCGTATGCGACGTCCTCGATGTTCCTGTTGCTGTCCGGCCTGACCGGCGTGGCGACGGCGCTGGTCAGCCTGGGCGGCGCCTTCAGCGCGGCCGGCGTGGTGGCGGGGGCTGGCGGGTTTGGCAGCGCGATGGTCGGATTGACCAGCGGCGGCACGGTGCTGCTGGGGATTCCGGTCTGGGGCTGGATCGTGCTGGGCCTGTGCCTGCTCGCGGCCGGCCTGTACTTCAAGTTCTGGGGCGATAGTGCCAAGGACAGCGAACTGGAGATCTGGTTCACCCGATGCTGCATGCGCTCGGCGGCGTTTGAAAACGTGGAGGACCGCCCGCTGTACGAGAACCGCGAAGAGGAACTTTACGAGTTCAACCGCGCGGTGTTCGGCGTGCGTGTGACGCTGGACTGGAAGGGCCTGTGGCAAGGCGAAATTTTTGGCCGCGACCGGCTGGTGCTGGAAGTGGTGATGCCCGGCTATACCGAGCACAGCGACTACGCCTACAGCTTGAAGCTGGTGGGCGAGGGCGTGAGCGCCGTGGTGTCCAGCAAGGGGTCGATGCGTTCGAATGACCCCGAATTGCAGCCGCGCGGTCCCTCCAATGCGCAGCTCGTGCAAGGCCGGCCCAAGCCGGAAACGTGGGCCGACCGCATGGACAAGTACGTGGACAACATGGCCTCGCGCCCGGGGTGGGCCGATGCGTGGCGCTGGATACGCAAGGACCGGAGCCAAGCCATCGAGTTCACGAGCAAGCCGTGGGAAGAGGTCGTGAAATTCAACGTCAGCAATGGCTGCGCGGTGCTGCGCACCGAAGTGCTGGTCGATGACGACATCTTCCAGGAAGCGATCATCAAGATCGAATACTGGCCCGATCCGGACCGCATGCCCGACATTCGCTCGGTGCCGATGGGCGGCAACGGGTCCAATCTGATAAAAGCAAGCAATTGACCCGGCGATCTGCCGGATGATTTCGCAAACGACAGACCAGCATGGGCGGCAAGCATGAAAAGCAGTGAAGGGATCCAGGCGGCGGTGTACACGCGATGGCATCAGTTGTCGGTGCCGCTGGCGTTCGTGCTGGCGGCGGGCAGCTTCATGCTGGTGGTGCTGAACCGGGGGCCGATCGGGTTGGGCGCGGCGCTGGCCGTGCTGGGCCTCCTGGTGCCGCCGCTGGTGGCGTTCAAGGGCTTTCCCACGCGCAACGCCGTCAGGGTGACGCCGGACGGCCTGGAGTTTTCACGCCGGTCGCCCATCGCCTTTGCCGACCTGAGCAGTTGGGGCACGGACGACTACCTGAAACTGGTCCGTCCCGGCCTGCCCACGCTGCTGGTCAGCCCGGCGGACTTGCCCAGCCGCGAAAGGCTGCTGCGCGAATTTGAAACGGCGCTGGCTGCGTGGCAGGCGCGGCAGCCGGCGGGCACGGCCGCCGCGCGCCGCACGCATTTCTACGGATCGACGGGCGGGCGTCTGGTGGGCGGCGTGATCACGGCCTTGGGCGCCGGTTCGGCCATCATGGCCCTGAACTTGCGCGAACCGTCGATCTCGCTGGCGGTGGTGGGCGGGCTTGGCGCGGTTTTCGGCTTGGCCTTGCTGTTCGGCAAGCGGGGCTGAGGGCGGCGGCAGACCGTTACGCGACCCCATGGCAACGACATTCCAGCTGGACACGCTCAAGATTCGGATGAGCGAGGCGGCGCTCCAGCGATTGGACCTGCATCAGCGCATCCAGCGGGCGCTGCGCGCGCTGATCCTGGACGGCGCGCTGGGCCCGGGGGTCAAGCTGCCCGCGACGCGTGGCCTGGCCAAGTCGCTGGGCGTGTCGCGCGACACCGTCGAGAATGCCTATGTACAACTGCACCGCGACGGCTACATCGTGCGCCGCGAGGGCTCGGGCAGCTATGTGTCCGAGACGGTGGGCATCGAGCTGCGGGGCGCGACGCGCAAGCGGGCAACGCTTGCGCGCCAGCCGGGCGCGACGCAGCCCGGCACAGGCCTCAGCCTTCGCGGGCGAGCGATCCTGGAGAGCGGCGGCGTTTCCGACCAGCAGGTCATCAAGGCGTTCGCCACCGGACTGCCCGAGACGCGCACGTTTCCCACCGGCGTCTGGGAGCGCCTGCAGCGCCAGGTCATGAAGGACAACCGCGCCCACGTGCTGCTGCATGGCGACCCGCAGGGCGCCGAACCGCTGCGCCGTGCGATCGCGGCCTACCTGAACCTGGAGCGCGGCGCCAAGGTGTTGCCTGAGCAGGTGCTGGTGCTGAGCAGCACCCGGCAAGCGCTCTTTCTGTGCGCGCAACTGCTGGCGGACGCGGACACGCCCATCCTGATAGAGAATCCCGGCTACTTCGGCGCCCGCAAGGCGTTCGAAGCCGCCGAGACGCGGATCGTACCCATCGACGTCGATGCGCAGGGCATACGCACGGATCTTTTGCACGCGGACCGCAGCGGCGCCAGTTGCGTGTACGTGACGCCGTCGCACCAGTATCCGACCGGTGTGACGTTGTCGCTGGAACGCAGGCTGGCGCTGATCGGTTGGGCCGCAAGCCATGGCAAGTGGATCATCGAGGACGACTACGACAGCGAATTCCATTACGACGGGTTGCCGACCGCTTGCGTGCAGGGCCTGGACCGGCATCAACGCACCTTGTACCTGGGCACGTTCAGCAAGACGCTGTATCCCGGCCTCAGGATGGGATACATGGCGCTGCCGCTGGAACTGGTCGAGGCCTTTTCACGGGCGCGCAGCATCATGGACGGACACACGCCGCAGATACTGCAGCTGACGCTGGCCCGCTTCATGGAAGACGGTCATTACCACACGCACGTGCGGGCGATGCGCAAGCTGTACGCGGGACGCCGCGAGGTGCTGCTGGCGTCGCTGGTAAAGCGGCTGGACGGCGTCGTGCAGGCCGTGCGTCCGCCGGGCGGCTTGCAGATTCCATGCCTGCTTCAGCCAGGCTGGACCGAGGAAAAGACCCTCCGTCTGGCAGAGCGCGCCGGTCTGCGCCTGCCCGGGCTGAGCCGCCTGTATGCCGGCGAGTTCAAGCAGCCGGGCTGGCTGTTGGGCTACGCGTCGCTGACGGCCTACGAGATCGAGGATGCGGTTCTGCGTCTGTCGAACGCGTTGTCATGCGCCTGACCGGCCTTCACGGGGCAGCATGAAGGCCCGGCCGCCATGCATCAGCAGGTGCGCGGTCAGGCCGGCCACCAGCCCCCAGAATGCGCCGCCCACGCCCAGCAGGGTCACGTTCGCGGCGGTGGCCAGGAACGTGATGAGCGCCGTTTCCCGGGTGCGTGCGTCGGCCATGGCGTTGGCCAGGCTGCCGCCGATGGCGCCAAGCAGCGCAAGCCCGGCCAGCGTGGTCATGAAGGCCTTGGGCAGCACCATGAACAGCGTCGCCAACGTGACGCCGAATGTGCCCACCAGGATGTAGAACCCGCCGCAGGCCAGACCCGCGACGTATCGCTTGGCGGAATCCTCATGGGCATCCTTGCCGGTGCAGATGGCGGCGGTGATGGCCGCGACATTGAACGCGTGCGCGCCAAAGGGCGCCATGACGAGCGAACCCAGCCCGGTCACGGCCAGGATCGGATTCGCGCTGGTCCGGTAGCCGTCGTTGCGCAGCACCAGCATGCCGGGCATGTACTGGCCGGTGAGTGTGATGATGAAAAGGGGCAGGGCGACGCCCAGCAGCGCCTGCAACGAGAAGCTAGGCATTTCGAACACGGGCGCCGCCAGGCGCAGATGGACCGCCGAGAAGTCGATGCGGCCTTGCGCGATGAGCAGTCCCAAGCCGATGGCCAGGATGGCGACCACGGCAAAGCGCGAGGTAAAGCGTTTGAGCAGCGCGTAGGAGATCACCAGCGCGATCACCAGCAGGGGGTCGGCGCTGGCGCCGCCGAAGGCATTGACGCCGAACTGCAGCAGGATGCCCGCCAGCAGGCCGGCGGCAATGCCGCCCGGGATCCTGCGCACAAGCTTTTCAAAAGCGCCCGACAGCCCCAGCGCGACGAAGCCCAGCGCCGAAAGCATGTACGCGCCGATGACTTCGCCATAAGGCGTGAAAGGCATGACGGTTGCCAGGAACGCGACGCCAGGCGTGGACCACGCCGTGATGATCGGCGCCTTGTAGCGCCAGCTCAGCAGCGCGCCTGTCACGCCCACCCCGACGGATACCGCCCATACCCAGGAGGTGGTTTGCGCCGGCGACAACCGGGCCAGCTCGGCCGCCTGGAACACCAGGACGAAGGTGCCGCCGTAGTTCACCAGGACCGAGATCAGGGCGGCGACGGTGGGGGATAGGAAGTCGGCGGGTCTGAGACCCGCCCGAGGTGCTGTCATGAGTGGCTCCGCATTCAAGAGGCGCCCGGCCGCAGGCCGGACTTGAACGGGGAGTCTATGAGGAACGCGGTATGTTGATACCAGCCACATGCGGTAAGACGGGCAGACCGCTTTGGGCCGTTCGGTGGGGACTACGCTATTCTGCGGCCGGTCGTTCCCTTGCCGGTAGGGGCGTCGCTTCAGTAGCGCAAGGCCAGGCTGACCAACGTGGTGCGCCCATTCCCCAGCGCGACGGCGTTGCGCACGCCGCCTGCGTAATACTGTTTGTCGAACAGGTTGTTCATCGTCAGGGCCGCCCGCCAACGCCCCGCGTCATACGCCACGCCCGCATCCGCCACCAGATATCCGGGAATGTCGTAGCCGTAGGTATACCGGCTTCCTTCCGCGCGAAGGCCGCCCGTCAGCTCCCAGCCGGCCAGGCTGCCCTGCATCCGATAGCGCGCCGTCACGTTGAAGCTGTGCCGCGGCACGCTGTTGAGGCGGGTGTTGTTGGTGGAGGGCACCTGGCCGCCATCGTCCACGACCACGGCCGATAGATAGGCATAGCCGCCCATGAGGCTCAGGCCATTGCCCAGGTCCGACGCCCATCCTAGTTCCGCGCCGCGCGTGCGCTGCTTGCCGACCGCGATGCTGTAGCCGTCATTCACCGGGTCCGCCTGCAGGACGTTGCGCCGCTCCAGGTCGAACGCGGCCACCGTGATGCTGGTGGCGCCGTCGTCAAGATCGATCTTCACGCCGGCTTCCCATTGCCTGCCGCTTTCGGGCTTGAAGGTGTTGCCGTCGACGTTGGTGCCGCTGTTGGGATAGAACGACGTGGCGTAGCTGATATAGGGGCGCACGCCGGGTGCAATCTCGTACATCAGCGCGCCCGACCCGGTGATGGCGTTATCGCTGCTGTCCTCGCGGGATTGCGTGAGATGGTCGGTCGAATAGGTGCTGGCGGTGTCATGGCGCAGGCCGAACACCGCGTTCCACCGCTCGCCCAGCGCGATCTGATCGCGCGCATACACGCCGATCGCGCGCACGGTGGTGCTGCTGTCGGTGCGCGGATTGGCCGGGCAGTTGATGGGGCTGCCGTAAACCGGTTGGTAGACGTCCAGGTCCCGCACCGAGCAGTTGTACGACAGGCTGTTCTCGCGCGTGCGCAGGTAATCCACGCCGACCGTGATGTCGTGGGTGCCGAATCCCGTATCGAATCTGCGCTGCGCGTTGGTGTCCAGCGTGATCGTGTCGCCGTCCCAGTGCTGGTCCGTGGCGGTGCGCCGCAGCGTCCGATTGTCGGCGCGCAGCAAGCCATTGGCGACCAGTTGGCCATTGAGCGTGAACGATTGCCAACGCGCGTTCTGGTTGACCGTCCAGCCATTGTCGAAGCGGTGCGTCAGCGCGTAGCCCACCCGGCTCTGGTAGCCGCGATAGGGGTCCTGGCCGGGCTCGCCAGTGAAGCGGTCACGCGGGATGGCGCCATTGGGGTTGGACTGGACCGTCCCGACGATCGGCAGTCCCTGCTGGCGGATGTACTGACGTTCCTGGTAGCTGGTCAGGATAGTGAAATCCGTGCGCGGACCCAGATCCAGCGACAGCGAAGGGGCGATGAACCGATTCTTGAACCACACGTGGTCGGTCTCGTCATTCGAATTCATGGCCAGGGCATTGACACGAAACGCCGCTTTGCCGTTGTCCGACAGCGGGGTGCCCATGTCCAGCGTGGCCTGCCGGAATTCGTGGCTGCCCAGCGTGGTGGCCGCTTCGGCGAAGGTTTCGGCGCGCGGGCGCTTGCTGACCATGTTGACCAGGCCCCCGGGAAGGACCTGACCGTAAAGCAGCGAGGCCGGCCCCTTCAGCACTTCCACTTGTTCCACACCGAACAGCTGTTCGGCGACACGGTTGCTTGCCGCCGTGCGCAGCCCGTCCAGGAACAGGGAATCCGAGGCGACCTGCCCGCGGATGATGAGATCGTCCCAGCCGCGGCGGCCAAACTGATTGGCGACCACACCGGGCACGTTATGCAGCGCGTCGGCCAGGGTCTGCGCCTGCTGCGCGTCCAGAACCGCTCGCGGCACGACGGTGATCGACTGCGGGGTCTTGGACAGGGGTACGGACGACTTGTTGACGGCGGGCGGCGCGACCGGGTTGAAGAGTCCGTCCTGGCCGGCGTCATCGTCGCCGGTGACGCGCACGGCGGGCAGTTGCACGGGGGAATCGTCAGTCTGAGCGACAGCGGCAAAGGGGGCGGCCAGCACGATGGCGGCGGCCAGTGCCGAATAGGAATTCAAGGACATGGAAGGACGGCGGGCGCAGGAGAAGCGGTGGGTATGCATGCGCGGCGGCACGCTAGATCGATGATCAACGTGCTTTGCGAATGAGAATAACAACGATTAATTATAAGCACTACAATGCGCGTTGGGCGCGGCAATGCGCCCGAAAATTTCGTCCTTGTGTCGCTTTACATCACATTCATGTCTCATGCCGTCTTCGCTTGAATCTTCCGCCGGCTCGCTTGCCGCAGCCAAGACGCGTTCGTCCGCCCGCCGGCTTTGGTTCGATCTGCATAGCTGGATTGGCATGAAGTTGTGCATCCTGCTCAGCTTCATTTTCTGTACGGGGACGCTGGCGGTGGTGGCGACCGAGATCGATTGGCTGATCGAACCCGCCATGCGCGTGACACCCCAGGACCGCCAGGCCAGTTGGGGAGAAATGCTCGCGGCTGCGGAGCGGGCGCACCCCGGCTTGCGCCTGCGCAGCCTGGCCGCGCCGCACGGCGAGCGCTTTGCCGCCGAAGCGCTGATGCGTCAGGACAATGGTCAATTGCTGCGGGTGTGGGTGAATCCGCATACCGCGCAAGTGACCGGGCAATCGTCGTGGTGGAGCGCGCAGCGATGGCTGCGGGACACGCATCGCAACCTCATGCTGCCCCCGAAATATGGCGTGCCATTGGTCGCCCTTCTGTCGATCCCGCTCCTGTTGATGCTGGTCAGCAGCCTCTACATCTACAAGCGTTGGTGGCGCGGGTTCCTGGCCTGGCCACGCAAGGGCAAACCGCGGCTGACGTGGGGCGACGTGCATCGCCTGGCGGGCGTGTGGAGTCTCGGGTTCATGCTGCTCATCGGCGTGACCGCCTTTTGGTATCTGGCCGAGTCACTGGGGGCGAAGGCGCCCCTTCCGCCAACGATTGTGCAGCTCAAGGGCACGGCCACGCACGCGCCGCTGGCCGCCCAGGACGTGGACAGGGCGATTTCTGCCGCGCAGGCGGCCTGGCCCGATCTGAAAATCTCCAGCGTGCGGCCGAGCCCCAATGGAAAGGCGCTGCTGTTGGAAGGGCAGGCAAACGGATGGCTGTTGCGCGAGCGCGCCAACGTCATCGGCGTGGAGATCGCCTCGGGCGCCATCCTGGGACGCAACGACGGGCAGGACATGAATGTTCACCAGCGCATCGGCGAGGCGGCCGACCCCCTCCATTTCGGCACGTTTGGCGGTTGGCCGGTGCGGGCGTTGTGGTGCTGTTTCGGAATCTTGTTGACCACGCTATCCCTGACCGGCGCGTATCTCTACGGCATCCGCATCGCCGAGTCGGCGCGCGCCGCGCTCAAGCGCCGCGGTGCGCCAGCGGGCGCACCGCATTCCCGCGACCCGTCTGCCTGGGCGGCCGCGTGGCGGCGCATGGGCCGGTGGCGCTGGCTGGCCGGCGGCCTGCTCGGCATGTGGCTTGCGCTCGTGATCATCCAGGCGCTGAAATGACGCCGAGGGCCGCGCGGCAGGCCGCTCAGTAGGCGGCGCGGTAGATGTCCAGCGCCTGCGCCTCATCGATGGGCAGCGGGTTGTTCATCAGCAGGCGCTGCTGCGCCATGGCGGCGCTTGCCAGCGTGGGCAAGTCGGCTTCCGAGATGCCTACGGCGCGCAGCCCCTTCGGCAACTCGGCCTGGCTGATCAGGTCTTCCAGGAAGGCGATGAAGGCGGCTGCGCCGCTGGCGTCATCGGCGGCCGCCGGCAAGCCCACGGCCCGCCCCAGTTCGGCGTAGAGAGGCGCCGCGGCCTGCGCATTGAAGTGCAGCACGGCGGGAAGCACCAGCGCGTTCGACAGGCCGTGCGGCACATGGAATATGCCGCCGATGGGGTAGGCCAGCGCGTGCACGCCACCCACGGGCGCATTGGCGAATGCCTGGCCGGCCAGCATTGCGCCCAGCAGCATGTCCGAACGCGCCTGCAGATTGGCGCCGTCGCGGCAAACGGTGATCAGGTTGGCGGACAGCAGCTTCAACGCCAGGATGGCCAGATGATCGGACAGCGGATTCTTCAGGCGTTTGCTGGTGTAGGCCTCGATGGCGTGCACCATCGCGTCCACGCCGGTGGCGGCCGTAGCGGCGGGCGGCAGGCCGACCGTCAGTTCGGCATCCAGAAAGGCCGCGTCGGCATAGAGCTGCGTCGCGACCACGCCGCTCTTGGTGGTGGCGCCCGTGGTCACGATCGAGATCGGCGTGACTTCCGAGCCTGTGCCGGCCGTTGTCGGCACCTGAATCAGCGGCAAGCGCTGGCCTTGCACCTGGTTGACGCCGTACATGGCGGCCAGCGGCTGATCGCTCTTGCACAACAACGCCACCAGCTTGGCCACGTCCATGGACGAACCGCCGCCAAAGCCGATCACCACGTCGGCGTCGAATGCGCGGGCGCGTTCCGCGGCCGCCTGCACCACGGCTTCGGGCGGGTCGGCGACCACATCGTCGATCACCAGCGTTTGCCAGCCGCTGGCGGCCAGGCTGTCCAGCGCCGGTTGCAGCGCGCCGCTGCGGTTCAGAAAGTTGTCGGTGACGAGCACCGCGCGCGCGCCGGCATGGCGCTCGCGCAGCAGGGCGCCCAGGCGGCGTGCCAGGCCCGGTTCGACAAGAATGTGGGGGACGGTCTGAAATGAAAAGGCGGACATGGGATCAGGAGAATTCGTTGATGATGGTTTGCGCCACGTCTTCGAGCGACGATCGCGTGGCCATGGCGCGCCCCTGGATTCGGCGGTGCGCCTCGTTTTCGGTGATGCCTTCGCGCGCGATCAGCAGCGTCTTGGCGGTGGCGACCTTGCTGACCGCGGCGTATCGCCCTTCCAGCTTGCGCATGTGAGCCATCGTGGCGGCCTGCTGGCGCCAGGCGGTGCGCGCCAGCAGCAGCTGGGTCAGCAGGCCAAAAGGGCGGATCGGCCGCTCGATGACGCCGGTGCAGCCGCTATGCAGCACCAGTTGCAACGTGGCGGGGTTCTCGTACTCGACGATGCCGACTAGCGGCGGGCTCAACGCGTTCAGGCCGTCGGCCAGCTTCTGGATGGAGTCGCGATAGTCTTCTTCGATGGGCAGAACGACCACGTCGGTATCGGTGCAGAGCGTATCGGGCAGCGGCCATTGCTGGGTCGGCACGCAGCCGATGCGTTTCAGATGCGACATCAACAGACGCGATTCGGCATCCTGCGGGTGCAGGACCAGCACGCGCAGGCCGTTCAGTTCGCGCAGCGCCGTGGTGCTGCGGCCGGGCCGGGTCAGAGAGGCGGTCACGGTAGCGCCAGGGCCTCGGGGTCGAGCGCGTGGTCCACGAGGTACGGCACCGGCCGCACCGCGG
Organism: Achromobacter sp. GbtcB20; assembly: GCF_019091095.1. Lineage (NCBI taxonomy): Bacteria > Pseudomonadati > Pseudomonadota > Betaproteobacteria > Burkholderiales > Alcaligenaceae > Achromobacter > Achromobacter sp. GbtcB20. The sequence continues at coordinate 77,860 of NZ_JAGXJZ010000017.1, forward strand.
CCCGCGCGGCGTAGATGATCTTGAACTGGCGTTGCGCGTCGATGCGCGCGATGCGCGGCCAGAGCGAGGTGTGCTGCGTATCGCCATCGATGGTGACCAGGCCTTGGGGCGCTTCGAACTGGGCGCCGTCCAGGGCCTGCACCAGGTCGGGCACGGCCAGACCGCCCGCGCGGCGCGCGGCGTCGGCCACGAGATGGACCTGGGAATAGGCGGCTTCGGCGCCTGCCGTGATCGGGCTGTCTTCGCCGAAGCGCGCATGGTAGGCCTGGGCGAACCGGCGGCTGGGCGCGGTGTTCAGGGACGCGAAGTAGGGCGCGGCCGTGATGTGGCCTTCGGCCTCTTCAGCGGTAAGCGCCGCCACGTCGGTCTCGTTGGTGGCAAGGCTGACGATGGGCATGCGCGCCGGGTCCAGGCCCAGCTCGCGGTAGGCGCGGTACAGCTTGACGATGTCCCGGCCGACCATGGTCGAGTAGATGGCGTCCGGACGCAACGCCACGGCGCGCTTCAGCACATCGGCCAGGTCCTCCTGGGGCGCGTTCAGCGGCAGGTAGACCTCGTCGACCACTTCGCCGCCCGCCTGCTCGTAGAGCTCGCGCATGATGCGGTTCGACTCGCGCGGGTAAACGTACTGGCCACCAATGAAGAGCACGCGGTTGCCGAAGTGGCGGATCACGTAACTGGCCAGCTGCACCGAGTTCTGGTTGGGCACCGAGCCGCCGTAGAAGCAATAGGGCGAGTACTCGAAACCCTCGTAGAGCGTGGCGTAGAACAGCAGCGCGCGGCGGCTTTCGACGACCGGCAGCACGGCCTTGCGGGTGCTGGACATGTGGGTGCCGAAGATCAGCGGCACGCGCTCGCGGTCGCAGAGCCATTCGGCGGCTTGGCGATAGTCGGCCGGCTGGGCGCCCACGCGCGCGCTGACAGGAACCAGCGGCACGCCGCCGATGCCGCCTGCGGCATTGACCTCGTCGATGGCCAGCAACGTGGCGTTTTCCTGGGTGATCTCGGTGGCCGCTGTCAGGCTCTCGTGCGAGAACAGCAGGCCGACCCGATGGCCGGTGGTGGCGGTCACAGCGATGTCCAGTCGAGCGATTGCTCGAAAGCATGGGCGGCGCGATACAGCGTCGTTTCGTCGAAATGGCGGCCCACCAGCATCATGCCGACGGGCAGGCCGTCGCGCAGGGCGCAGGGCACCGAGATGGCCGGATGGCCGGTGACGTCGAAGGGCGCGGTGTTGGCGTTCATTTCAAGGGCGCGGGTCACGAAGAGGTCCGGGGCCGCGCCGGCATCGATGAGACGGGGCGCGCGCATGGGCACGGTCGGCATCAACAGCAGGTCGACGCGGTCCAAAGCCTGATCATAGGCCTGGCGCAGGCGGCGCGCGAGGTTTTGCGCCTTGCCATAGTACTGGCCGCCGTAGCGCGCGTAGAAGTATTCACCGGCCAGCAGGCAGGTCTTGACGTCGTGCGGGAACTCGTCGGCGTGGTCGCGCCAATGGCGTTGCGCCTGCATCAGGCCGGTCACATACAGGCCCTTCCAGTTGGTGCCGTAATTGAAGCCCTTCATCTGCTGGGTGGTGCCCTCGACCGCGATCGGCGTCCAGATGGCATGGCCCTTGCGGTGCAGGGGCACCGGCAGCTCGATGACGTCGGCGCCCAGCGCGGCCATCTCCCGGGCGGCCTTGCGCACCGCTTCGTCCACCTCGCTTTCACTGTTTGCCCAGCCAAAGCCCTCGGGCACGACGCCGACGCGCAACCCCTTGAGCGGCATGTCCAACGCGTCCCGGTAGGACGGGCGCTCGGCGGGCAGGCCTTGCTGGCGCGGGTCCAGCCCGTCGGCGCCGGCGATGGCGTCCAGCAGCAAGGCGTTATCGGCCACATTGGCCGTCATGATGCCGGCGTGGTCCAGCGTCATTTCGATCGGCATGATGCCGGTATAGGGAATGAGGCCGTGGGTGGGCTTCATGCCGTAGATGCCGGAGTAGGCCGCCGGAATGCGCACCGACCCGCCCTGGTCCGTGCCGATGGCCATGTCGGCTTCTCCGGCGCCGACCAGGGCCGCCGCGCCCGAGGACGAGCCGCCGGCCGAGTGCTCGGGATTGCGCGGGTTGCGCACCGGGCCCGCGGCATTGGTATGGCTGCTGCCGGACACGCAGAAATACTCGCAATGGGCCTTGCCGACAATGCGGCCGCCGGCATCCAGAATGCGCGTGGCGACGGTGGCGTCCTGATCGGGCACGTAGCCGCGCAGCGTGGCCGCGCCGTTCATCATGGGCACGCCGGCCAGGCAGACGTTGTCCTTGAGCACCACGCGCTTGCCCGCCAGCGGACCGCCGGGGCGGCCGTCGATCTCGGTGCGCACATACCAGGCGTTCAGCGGGTTGTCTTCGGGCTGCAGGCCGGGCGTGCGCGGATAACGCACCACCGGCGGCTGATCGATCAGCGCATCGACCTGGTCATAGTCGGCAAACGTGGCCTCCAGAATGCTGCCGTAGGCGCGCAGCGTGGCATCGTCCAGATTCAGGCCGATGCGGCGCGCGGCCTGGTCCAGCGCTTCCAGGGTGGGACGGGGAAGGGACATCTTGGATTCCGTATCAGGATTGCAGACCGCCGTAACGCCGGGCGATCTCTTGGGCAGTGGTGGTGGCGGTGGGAACGTCGGCGATCAGCTCGCCTTTTTCCAGCACCAGAATGCGGTCGGACAACGCGCACAGGAAGTCGATGTCCTGTTCGACCAGCAGGATCGCGATGCCATGCGAGGCGCGCAACGTCTGCAAGGCCTCGACGATCTCATCGCAGATCGACGGCTGGATGCCTTCGGTGGGTTCGTCCAGCAGCATCAGCCTGGGTTCGCCGCACAGGCAGCGGGCCAGCGCCAGCAATTGCTGTTCGCCGCCCGACAGGCTGCCGCCGGGACGATCGAGCAGACGTTGCAGACGCGGAAAGACCTTCAACACCGAGGCGATCATGGCATCGGCGCCGCGCAGGTTCTTCACGCAGCCCATGCGCAGGTTTTCGGCCACGCTGAGCGCCGGGAAGATCTGCCGGCCTTGCGGCACGAAGCCCAGGCCCTGGCGGGCGCGCGCATGCGGGGCAAGCGCGCCGATCTTCCGGTCGGCCAGCGTCAGGTCGCCGCCGGTCAGGGGAAGCTCGCCCATCAACGTGCGCAACAACGTGGTCTTGCCCATGCCGTTGCGCCCCAGAATGCCGGTGAATTCCCCGGCGGCCATGCTGAAGCTCACGCCATGCAGCACCGGGATGCGGCCGTACCCGGCCTTCAGGTCACGCGCCTGGAGCATGTGTCTCTCCTTGCTTGCCCAGATAGGCGGCACGCACTTCGGCATGCGCCATGATGTCGTCGAAGCTGCCTTCGGCCAGCACTTCGCCCTGGTTGAAGACCGTGATGCGGCCGGCGATCAGCCGGATAAAGGCCATGTCGTGCTCGACCACGACCACGGTGCTGTGGCGGTTGATGGCGCCGATCAGGTCGGCTGTCTTGCGCACCTCCTGGTGCGTCATGCCGGCTGCCGGTTCGTCCAGGAGCACCAGCTCGGGCCGCGACGCCAGGATCATGCCAAGCTCGACCCATTGCCGTTGGCCGTGGGCCAGCGCGTTGACCGGCGTGCCGGCCACCGCGTCCAGGCCGATTTCCGCCAGCACCTGGGCGGCAATCTCGTCCGGCACGCCCTGCGCGCGCCGCGCCGCGGCCAGGCGCAGGTTCTCGCGCACGTCCAGCCCTTCGAAAACGCTGGGCACCTGGGTCTTGATGCCGATGCCCAAACGCGCCACTTCGTGCGTGGCCAGCCCGCGAAGGGGGCGTCCCTTGAAGCGGATCTCGCCGCGGCTGGGCTGCAACTGGCCCGACAGCATCTTGAAGAACGTGCTTTTGCCGGCGCCGTTGGGGCCGATCAGGCAGCGCACTTCACCGCGTTCCAGCCGGAAATCGACCTCCCTGACAGCGTGCACGCCACCGAAGCTCACGCCCAGGCCCTGGGTTTCCAACAGCAGCGTGCTCATGCTTGCTCCTTGGCCGGCCGCACCACGCGGCGGCACGCGTCGAGCACCGTCGGGGCCAGGCCGCGCGGGATCAACAGAACGAAGAGAATCAGGATGACGCCCAGCACCAGCCCGGTGTCGACGGCGTGCTGCGCGCCCAGTTGCGTGACCATGGCTTGCAGCGCCACGCAGGCGATGATGGGGCCGATCAGCGTGCCCCGGCCGCCGACGATCACCCAGATGATGATCTGCGCCGACTGCGACAGCCCGAAGACGCCGGGGCTGACGAAGGCGCCCCAGTTGGCGTAGAGCATGCCGGCAAGGCCCGCCAGCGCGCCGCCCAGCGTGAACGCGGCCAGCTTGTACAGGCTGGCGTTGTAGCCCAGCAGCAGCGCGCGCTGCTCGTTTTCACGGACGGCGGCGACCACGCGGCCAAAGCGCGAGGCCATGACGGCGCGCAGGCCGAAGTACGCCGCGATAAGAATCAGCGCGGCCAGCGTGAACGTGCCTTCGGGCGACAGGGGTTCGGCCGCGCCCGGCAGCGTCAGCGGCGGGATGGACGGAATGCCATTGAATCCGCCCAGCAGCGCCTCGCCGATGCGATAGCTGTCGCCCGAGGTCGAATTCATCAGGTTGAACAGGATCAAGGTCACGGCCAGCGTGATGACGCCCAGATAGACGTCGCTGATCTTGCCGTAGAACATGAAGTAGCCCAGCAGGGCGGCAAAGGCCGCCGGCACGGCGACCGCCACGGCCATCGCGGCGAGGCCGGGGCCGAAGTTGAAGGCGCCGATCGCCCAGGCGTAGGCGCCCAGGCCAAAGAAGGCGGCCTGCCCGAAGCACAGGATGCCGCCGTGCCCCCAGACGAACGCCAGGCTCAGGGCCAGCAACGCCATGACGAGGTAGACCGTCATGGACAAGAGGCTGAACATGTCGACGACGGTGGGCAACAGGATCGCGGCGGCGACGGCCGCGGCGCCCAGCGCCAGAGAAATCACAGGTACACGCATCAGATCGCTCGCTTGAAGAATCGGCCAGTGATGCCTTGCGGCAGCAGACGGATCAGCACGATGGCGGCCAGCAGCAAGGCCACCTGGCCGTAAACCGGCGTGGCAAGAAAGGTCACGCCCTGGCTGATGGCGCCGAAGAACCCCGATGCGCTTACCGTGCCGGCGATGACGGCGCTGCCGCCGCTGATGACGGTGATGAAGGCCTTGGCGATATAGGCCGCGCCAATGGTCGGGATGACGCCGGTCAGCGGGGCGAGCACGGCGCCCGCCAGACCGGACAGGGCGGCGCCCAGACCGAAGGTCATCTTGTAGACGCCATTGGGGTTCATGCCCAGCGCATTGGCCATCGCGGCGTTCTGCATGCAGGCGCGGGCGCGCAGGCCGAAATCGGTAAAGCGCAACAGGCACCACAGCGCCACCATGACGCCGGCGGCCAGCGCAATCAGAAAGAGCGTGTAGCCGCTTGCCTGGCGCGCGCCGATCGTGATGCCGCCCAGGGGCGACGAAATGCCGACCGTGGTGTTGCCAAAGACCATGGTGGCCAGGCCGATGACGGCCAGCGACAGTCCCCAGGTCGCCAGCATGGTGTCGATCATGCGGCCGTACAGGTGGCGCACCAGCAGGTGTTCGACCAGCACGCCGAAGACGCCGACGATCAAGGGAGCCAGCACCAGCATGGAGATCCAGATCGGCACGCCCCATTGATTGGTGGCAAGGATGGCGACATAGCCGCCCAGCATCATGAACTCGCCGTGGGCGAGGTTGATGATCTTCATCATCCCGAATACCACCGCCAACCCGACGCTCAACAGCGCCAGGATGGCGATCGCACCCAGGATATCGATGGCATAAATGGCAACGAGATCCATGGAACGCTCAGAACTTGATGGCGTATTGACGGTTGTCCGCCGGGTTCTTGATCAGGTCGCAGACGGCCGCGGTATCGCCGGGCTGCTGCTGCGGGAAGCTCTCGACCAGGTTGAGCTTGCGGTCGCGCACTTCGGCGATGTGCACGTCCAGCGTGCAGTGGTGGGTGGCCGGGTCCAGCGACACGCGGCCGCTCGGCGCATCGATGGCGATGCCGGATTCCAGCGCTTCGATGACCTTCATGCGGTCCAGCGAGCCGGCCTTGCGCACGCCTTCGGCCCACAGCATGAAGCCCTGATAGGCGCCCATGGCCAGTTCGGTGATGTAGGGATAGTCGGCGCCGTAGCGGGCATGGAAGCGCTTGACGAAGTCGGCGTTGGCCGCGCCAGGCAGCTCTTGCAGGTAGTTCTGGCAGACCAGGAAGCCGTTGCATTCCTCGGGCGACAGCACGATGTGTTCATTGCCGCCGGCAAAGGTGGTCGAGGCCAGCGGGATCTTGCCCGTCATGCCGGTGGCTTTCCATTGCCGGTAGAACGACATGTGCGCGCCGCCCACGAGACCCGACCAGATGAAGTCGGGCGAGGCGGCCTGGATCTTGGAAATGGCGGCGCCGAAATCGGTCACATCCAGCGGGAAGAATTCCGTGGCGACGGTCTTGCCGCCCACGTCGGCCGCGTATTTGCGCACCCAGTTGGACACGATCTGGCCGTAGTTGTAGTCGGCGGCCACGATGTACACCTTCTTGCCCCAGTGCTTGACGGCGTAGGGGGCGAGCTTTTGCACGGTCTGCGCAGGCGTCACGCCGGCCGCGAAGTAGTTGCGGTCGCAGACGCCGCCTTCGTACTGGTTGTTGTAGAAATACAGGGTCCGATAACGGTTGAGCACCGGGCGCACGACCTCGCGCGAGGCCGACGTGATGCCGGCGTGGACCACGGCGGCCTTGTCGCGCAGCGCGGCCTGCTGCGCGAACTGCGCATACAGCTGCATGTTCGATTGCGCGTCATAGGCGATGAAGTTGATCTGCCTGTCCAGCAGGCCGCCCTTGGCATTGATTTCCTCGGCTGCGAATCGCAGCGCGTCCATCACCGGCTTGCCGTAGATGTCCAGGCCCCCCGACAGATCGTAGATGGCGGCGACGTTGATTTTTTCCTCGCCAGCCGCAAAGGCGCGCGAGCCCGCCAGCCCCATCAGGGTGGCGGAGGCGGCGGTGGCAGCGGTGGACGAGAGGAACTGGCGGCGGTTCATGCTCATGTTGATGGCCCCTTGAGCGCTCGCGGCGCGCACGGTCTGGCGCCCGGCGCAAAGTGCAGGGACGAGCAGAGGCCGACGCCGAAAGTCGCGTAGACGTGTATAGGTGTGTGGGTATGCCGAGAACCCGGCAGGATGTCGACGCCGTTGTCGACGAGAAAAACTGAGCGGCCTTGCGGGCAGTTGCGCCTTTGGAACTTGCCGAGCCGGCCTTCAATGCGTGAAGGCAGGGCAAATTCTAGGGGAAGGGCAAAGTCCAGGCTAGCCCCGGGATTTCCCTAGGGGCTAGCGCACGTTCGGCGTTTCGCGTTGCGTTGGGCCTGGCGTTAGCGGCGTCCCGGCAGCATGCGCGCCAGCGTATTGTCCTGCAGGATGTAGTGGTGAAACAGCGCCGCGGCGGCGTGCATGCCCACCAGAAAGTAGCCGGCCGTCGCCAGGGTTTCATGCAGTTCCTTCAGCTGGCTTGCCAGCGCCTTGTCCGCGCCCACCAAGGCGGGCACCTCAAGGCCAAAGAACGGAATGGTTTTACCGCCCGCGCTAAGCGTCAGCCACCCAAGAATGGGGGTGGCGATCATGAACGCATACAGGGCGTAGTGCATCAGCCGCGCGAGCACGTCCTGCCAACGCGGCATCGGCGGCCGGACGGCAGGCGCGGCGCCAGCGGCCACGCGGATGGCCAGCCGCAAGGCAACCAGCCCGATCACGCACAGCCCCAGCGAGAAATGCAGCGCCTTGACGTTGTTGTAGAGATCGGTGCCTTTCGTGGCCAGGCCGCGCAGTTCCATACAGGCGTAGACCAGCGCCAGCACGATGAGCATGAGCCAGTGCAGCGCAATGACGAGGCCGCCAAACTGTGTATCGGTGTTCTTGATTGCCATGAGGTTTCCTTATTTTCAGGACTGCTGCTGAATAGCGGGCGTGATGCCGGACGCACCTTGATCGGAACTTGCCGGCGCGCCGGTGCGCCGCCAGGGGTCGACGTGGGTCATCAGGTTCAATACACGGTGCCGCTGCATGACCCGGTGGCGGGCCTCGACCGCGATCTTGTGGCCTTCGTCCACGGTCAACGCCGCGTCGATTTCCAGGTGGGCATCGGCCAGGATCATGTCGCCCATTTTTCGGGTCCGCAGGTCATGCACGCCTTGAACGCCGGCGGTATCCAGCAAGGTCCGGCGTATGGCTGCGGTTTCGTCTTCGTCGGCCGCACGGTCCATCAGATCGTGCAGGGCATCCCAGCCAAAATTCCAGCCCATTCTTGCCACCATGAATCCCACGATGGCGGCGGCCACGGGATCCAGGATCGGGTAGCCGAGCAGGTTGCCGACGATGCCGATGCCGACCACCAACGAGGAAGCGGCATCCGAGCGCGCGTGCCAGGCATTGGCCACCAGCATGCTGGACTTCACGCGCTTGGCCACAGCCAGCATGTAGCGGAACAGGAGTTCCTTGGCGACCAGGGCGATGCCCACCACCCACAGGGCAATGCCATGCACCTGCGGGATCGCGCCGGGCTGCTCCAGTTTGCTGATTGCCGCCCAGAGCATGCCGCCGCCCACGAGCAGCAGCAAGATGCCCAGCGCGAACGACGCCGCGGTCTCGTAGCGGTAATGCCCATAGTGATGACCGGCATCGGCTTCCTTCTGGCTATGCCGGTTGGCAAGCAGCACGATGAAGTCTGCGACCAGATCGGACAAGGAGTGGATGCCGTCGGCGATCAACCCCTGGGATTTCGAGAATATGCCCAGGATGATCTGGGCGGTCGCAAGCGCCACATTGACGCCCACGCTGACCCATGTGCTGCGGGAGGCGGCGGCAGCGCGCTCTGCCGGCGTGTGTTCGTTATCTTCGGGGGCGTCGGGCGCGGGCCGAAGGGGTGTCATGGGTACAGCTCCGATGCTTGGTGTTTGCGATGGGGTATTTGGGCGCCCAGCATAGCGGCCCGACCTTAACGCAGGATGAATGCCGCCGGAATGATTCGCGCTCTGGCGTTAAGCCAGTCTTACAGGCCTTCCAGGCGCGTCAACGTCAGCGCCGCCTGCTCGCGCAACGCGGCCTGCGCTTCCTCGGGAAGGTCCTGCCATCGCCGGTACACCATGGCAAGTCGCCGGTTGTCCTCAAGCTGCGATTGGTGGCGAGCAAAAAAATCCCAGTACAGGGCGTTGAACGGACAGGCTCGCTCGCCCGTCTTCTGCTTCTTGTCGTACGGACACGCGTGGCAGTAGTCGCTCATCTTGTCGATGTATGACGCGCTGCTGACATAGGGTTTGGTGCCCAGCAAGCCCCCGTCGGCAAACTGGCTCATCCCCACCGTGTTGGGCAGCTCGACCCATTCGAACGCGTCGATGTAGACGCCCAGATACCAACGGTGCACCTCGGCAGGGTCCAGGCCGGCCAACAGCGCGAAGTTGCCGATGACCATCAGGCGCTGGATATGGTGCGCGTAGGCGTTCTCCAGCGAATTGCCGATGGCGTCGCTCATGCAGCGCATGCGGGTCTGCCCGGTCCAGAACCAGGCCGGCAGCGGGCGCGTGTGCCCCAACGCGTTGCGCGTCTCGTACCCCGGCATGTGCGCCCAATACACGCCACGAACATACTCGCGCCATCCCAGAATCTGCCGGATGAAGCCTTCAACGGCCGCCAAGGGAGCGTGTCCCGTTTCGTAGGCGGCCTGCGCCTGACGCACCAGCTCGCCGGGGTGCAGCATCTTGGTGTTCAGGGCGAACGACAACTGCGAGTGAAAAAGGCGCGGATTGCCCGCGCTCATGGCGTCTTCGTAGGCCCCGAAGTTGGGCAGCGTGTGCTGGATGAAATGGTCCAGCCATGCAAGCGCCTGCGCGCGATTCAGCGGCCAGCGGAACTGATCGGCCTGCGGATTTCCAAAGCTCTGCACGCCTGCCTGCTGCACCGTTTCCCACAGCGCGCGATGGTCGTGCACCGGCCGGACGTCGGGCGGCAGCGGCGGGGTGCCGGGCCAGGGCTTGCGGTTGTCGTGATCAAAGTTCCATCGCCCGCCCACTGGCTCGCCAGAGGCATCCATCAATACGCCGTGACGCCGGCGCATATGGCGGTAGAACGTCTCCATGAGCCAGCGCTTGCGGGGGCCGAAGAACGTGGCCACTTCGTCACGCGTCGTATGGAAATGCTCGCTGTCGGTCTGCTGCACGGAGAATGCCTGCGTGGCACTCCAGGCGCCAAGGACTTGGCTGACCCGCCATTCGTCGGGTTGCTGGTAGCCCAGTTCGCGGGCGCCGTAGTGCGCCATCAGCGCAGTCAGATTCTGGGTGATGTCCTGCCGGTTGCTGGGGTTGTCGATCGCGACATACCTGACACGATGTCCCGCCTGGCGCAGATGGCGCGCGAAATCGCGCATGGCGGCGAATATCGCCAGGATTTTTTGCGCGTGGTGCAGCACGTAGTCCGTCTCTTGACGCACTTCCATCAGCACATACACCACGTCCGGGTCGGTCCGGGCGAACCAGCTGTGCAGCGGGTTCAGCTGGTCGCCGAGAATCAAGCGCAGGGTGTGCGCGCCAGCGCTCTTGGATGTCATGGCGCGCGACGCGGCATCAGGAAGCCGATTCCAGCGGCGGCTGTTCGCGGTCCTGGCTGACCCAGATGAACGCGTCGGTGTCCAGGCCCAACGCCTTGGCGCGGCTCAGGATGTCGTCGCGCGTCTGCGCATTCAGTGTCTTGTCGCGCGCGAGGATCCAGGCATAGCTGCGATCCGGGCCCACCACCAGGGCCCAGCGATAATCCGGATCCAATGCGGCCACATGGTAGCCGCCATAGAAGGGGCCGAAGAACGACACCTTCAGCGATGCCACCGAGGGGTCTCCCGTGAAGCGGGCCAGCCCCTCTGCCGAACGCCAATCGCCATTCGACCCCTTGGCCGGGTCGAATCCGCGGTTCACGACGCGCACGGTGCCGTCATCCTTAAGCGTGTAGTGCGCGGTGACGTCCGTCATGCCGCGTTCGAAACGGTGGTCCAGCCGCGCGATTTCGAACCAGCGGCCTTCATAACGATGCACGTCGAAGTCGCCGACGGGCGTCACGCCTTTGGGCGGCGTCGTCGCGGCACAGCCATACAACGTCAAGCCCAATAGTCCCAACGCCACCCACGGCGCGACGCGCCGCAACGGGTGGGTGAAACGACGACCGGCTTCTGCATGGCGCATGGCAAACCTCCGCTGAATTTGAGTCCTGGAAATTATATTTGCGCGGTTTTCGGGCCATGCTTGCGGTTCGGAAAAAATGGAAACAAATCTTGGTTCGCGAGTTTCGGCTCCGCTTCAGTGGGAAAGGTCGCGGCCATCGGCCGCTGAAGTTGAACGTGATTTCAGAACTGATACTCGAACCGCGCATACCCCGCTTGCGCCGACGCGTGACCGGTATTGATCAGCGCGTCGTAGCCCAACGAGATCGACGTGGCCTTTGAGGGGCGAAAACCGATGCTGGCGCCGCCCGTGACGTAGTTGCGTGGCAGCGCGACGCCGGGTGCGGCGAAGCGGGTGCCGTCCTGCGACAGGACGGTGACCTGCCGGCTTGTGCCCATCAGTTCGCGCGCATAGCCCACGCGCAACTGGGCATCGATGGCGCGTTCTCCCTCGCCGAACGTCTTGTCCAGCTTGAGCATCAGGTAGGGCTGAAGACTGCGCGCGGTGTCGGCATCGACGTCCAGGTTCTGCGCGGAGGCGCCGCTTTCGGTAAAGCTTGCGCCCCGGAAGAAGGCGTAGCGCAGCCCGGCGGCGGGCGTCAGCGTGACACTGCCTACGCGCATCGGCACGGCGGCCTGGGTGGCGGCCGAGATTTCGTGCCCGATGTGATCGCCTTGCGCGGTGCCAGACGCGCCAAACGGGCGCTTCTGCGACAGGAAGTCGAGTCCATAGCCGAGCGTTGCGGACACGATGACCGGTCCGAAGTCGCGGCCCCCATAGAGGGCCAGGCGCACGGTGTCGGTGGCGCCGGAGCTGCTTGTCTCGTCTTCGTTGATCGACGTATGCGCATAGCCGCCGGCCAGACCCACGGTGTAGTCGCCGACGCGCCGGTCGGTGCCCGCCAGAAAGCCGAACTGGTTTGCCTTGAAGCCCGGCTGCCCGTCGTCGGCGTGCAGGCGCGTGCTGGATCCGGTGGCCTCGATCCAGGCGCCGCGCGCGGCCGGCTGTGTCTGCGGCGAGGGCACGAAGCGGCCGAGCAGCGTCGCGTTGACCGATTGCGCGCGCATGATCGCCGCCGTGCCAAGCGCGGTGTAGATGCTGGTGTTGGTGGGAGCGACGACCACAGGGCCCGTGGCGTCGGGGGTGAACAACTGCAGGCCGACCTCGTTTGCGCCGTAGGTGACCGATGGCCTGAGCGTGGAAAGATCCGCGCCGGCGGACGTGGTGCTGGTTACCGTGGCAAAGGTGCCGTTGACGCCGTTGGCGGCCGAAAGCAGGGTATAGCGGCGCGCCGTGTAGGTGCCGGGCGCGTAGACGATCGATAGCCCGCCGTCCAGGGTGGCGGCGCCACCGACGCGTAGCAGCGAGCTTTCCAGCGGATTGACCTCGATGGACAGCGTGGCGTTGCTGGCCTGGGTGTAGTTGCCGCCGACGCTCAATGTGCCGACCGACCCGCCTGGCATGACGATGCCCTGGTTCAAGAGGCTGCCGGCGATCGTGCCGTGACCCTTCAACGTGCCCTGGGCGCCCACGGCCACGTTGCCGCCGAGCAGCGCGGTGTCGTGGTTGGCATCGCCCACGGCCAGCGTGCCGCCGTCCACGCGAGTGAGGCCGGCGAAACCGCTGCTGTCGCCGTTCAGGGTCAGCATGCCGGCGCCTTGTTTGGCGAAGACGCCAGAGCCGTTCAATGCGCCGTCAAACGTGCTGTCGGCCGGCGAATCCAGCGTCAACGTGCTTGTGCCGAGTTGCAGGCGCGTGCCCGTCCCGCCCGCCAACGCGGTCACCCGCTGCGCGCCGGCGCCCGACACATCCAGCGCGGCGCCCGGGCCGGCCAGCACGATGTTCGACGCGGACGACAGGCTGCCCGTGACGGCAAGCGTGCCGCTGTTGATGGTGGTGGCGCCCGTGTAGCTGTTGGCGCCCGCCAGGACCTGCGTGCCGCCGTCAAGCGTCAGGCCGCCCGTGCCGGCAATGGATCCCGAGGAATTGCCGGCGGCGTTGGTCAGCGTAAGCGTGCGCGCGCCGAGCGCCACGTTCCCCGTTCCGCTCAGGCTCGTTGCCGACGCGCCCGCCGCCGTGCCCGAGATATCCAGCGTGCCTTGGTTCGTGATCCCACTGGAGGTTGCGATGCTGCCCGCGCCGTTGATGGCGAGGGTGGCGCCCGGGCTGATCGTGGTTGCGCCGGTATAGGTGTTTGCGCCGGTGAGCGTTTGCGTGCCGCCTCCCACCGTCAGGCCGCCCGTGCCGCCAATGCTGCCGCCGAAGGCGCTCGCCGCGTTGCTGATCGTCAGGGTGCGGCTGCCCAGCGCTACCGCGCCGCTGCCCGTCAACCCCGTGACCGAGGTGCCCGCCGTGGCGCCGGAAATATCGAAGGTGCCGTTGTTGATGACGACATTGGAGGCTGCGACGCTGCCGTTGCCCGTCAGCGCCAGCGTGCCGCCATTGATCGTGGTCGCGCCGCTATACGTGTTGGTGCCGGTCAGCGTCTGCATGCCGGCGTTCAGCGTGACTCCGCCCGTCCCGCCGATGGCGCCCGCATAGGTGCCCGCCGCGTTCGTCAGCGTCAGCGTGCGCGCGCCAAGCGTGGTGGCGCCAGCGCCAGTCAGACCTTGGACGGAAACACCCGCCGTGGCGCCGGAGATATCGAACGTGCCGTTGTTGATGACGCCGCTGGAGGCCGCGAGGCTGCCGTTGCCTGCCAACGCGAGGGTCGAGCCATTGCCGATGTCGGTCGTGCCGGTATAGGTGTTGACGCCCGAAAGCGTCTGCGTGCCGCCCGCCACCGTGAAACCACCGGTGCCGCCGATCACGCCACTGAAGTCGCCAGCGGCGTCGGTCACCTGCAGGAACCGATTGCCTAGCTCGATGACGCCGGTGCCGGTCAGCGCCTTGACCGACGCGCCTGCGGCGGTGCCAGAGATATCGAACCGGCCATTGTTGACCAGCCCCGACGAGGCCGCGACGCTGCCGTTGCCCGTCAGCGCCAGCGTGCCGCCATTGATCGTGGTCGCGCCGCTGTACGTGTTGTTGCCGGTCAGCGTCTGCGTGCCGGCGTTCAGCGTGATTCCGCCCGTCCCGCCGATGGCGCCTGCATAGGTGCCCGCCGCGTTCGTCAGCGTCAGAGTGCGCGAGCCGAGGGTGGTGGCGCCAGCGCCAGTCAGGGCTTGGACGGAAGCACCCGCCGTGGTGCCGGAAATATCGAAGGTGCCGTTGTTGATGACGCCGCTGGAGGCCGCGAGGCTGCCATTGCCTGCCAGCGCGAGGGTCGCGCCATTGCCGATGTCGGTCGCGCCGGTATAGGTGTTGACGCCCGAGAGTGTCTGGGTGCCGCCCGCCACCGTGAAACCACCGGCGCCGCCGATCACGCCGCTGAAGTCGCCAGCGGCGCTGTTCACGGTCAGGGACTGGGCGCCCAGCGCGATGACGCCGGTGCCGGACAGCGCCTTGAGCGAAGCGCCCGCGGCGGTGGCCGAGATATCGAACCGGCCATTGTTGACCAGCCCCGACGAGGCCGCGATGCTGCCGTTGCCCGTCAGCGCCAGCGTGCCGCTTGTGATCGTCGTGGCGCCCGTGTAGTCGTGGACGGCCGACGTGGACAGCGTGCCGCCCATCGCGGTCATGCCGCCTAGTCCGGAAATGGTGCCTGTCAGCGTGAGGGGGGCCGTGCCGGTGTTGAAGGAGACGGCGGATGCGGCGTCGGTCAGGATTACGGCATTGCCGAGCGATAGACCCTGGTGTGCCGGGTTGATCTCGGCAGAGGCGCCGGCCTCGACGACCAGATCGCCCACCATGGTGGAGCCCGAGAGCAGCGTGAGTGTGTTCCCCGTGCCGCCAAACTGGATGGCAGCCGCGCGCGTGCCGTTGGCGACGCCGCCAACGATGGTGCCGGCATTTGTGATGTAGTTGGAACCGTGCGTGATCACGCCGGCGCCCGCCGCACCGCCGTTGCTGCCGCCGCCGGTGATGGTTCCGACGTTGGCCAGCGAGCTGAAGGCGCCCACGAGATTGACGCCGGCGCCGCCGTTGCCGCTGCTTCCGTTGCCGCTGGCGCCGGCGCCCCCGTCACCGCCCGCGCCGCCGCCTATCGTGCCGAGGTTGATGACGCTGGAGCTGATGCCAAACATCGCCAGCCCATCGCCACCGCCTCCGCCGCCTCCGCCAAAGCCGCCCGTTCCGCCCGCGCCGCCGGCGCCGCCCTGGATCAACCCGCTCGACGTGATGTTCGTGCCGGTGGTGATCGATATCATCCCGGCGCCGCCACCGCCACCGGCGCCCGCATTGCCGACGACACCATTGGACGTGGCGCCCCCGGCACCTCCGGCGCCGCCGGAGAGGGCGGCATTGACACCGATCGTCGCCGCGGTCCCGCCGTAGTACAGCCCGGTGCCCCCACCGCCGCCGCCGCCGCCGAAGTTGGTGCCGTCTGCGCCCACGTCGCCCGCGGTTCCGCCGAAGTTTGTATTTACGGAGACGTTGGTGGACGAGAGCGCCAGGCCGGTGGCACCGCCGGAAGCGTTGCCACCCGCGTCGCCCGCGGCGCCGCTGCCGCCGCTGCCGCTGGCGCCGGGCGCGCCGCCCGGAACCTGCACCGTGACGGTATTGGCATCGAGCTCGCTGGAGCCGCCGCCCTGGCCGTTGCCCGCGCCGCCGTTGCCGCTGCGTGCCGGGTAACCCGCGCCGCCGGACGCGCCGCAGGCGCTGGCATCGCTGGCGGCGCACCCGGCGGCCCACGCGGAAGGAAAGGCGCAAGTCAGGCCGAGCATCAAGGCAATCTGCCCGGCCTGGTGTGCGGCGCGGGGAAGGGAGCGCCGTGGTGTCCTGCAATGCGTCGCGCTGCCTGGGACTGAGGATCTGGATGTGGCGATTTCGGGCGCGACCTGCATCATTTGCAAGGTCTGATTCCAGACGAGCCGATAGCTGCGGTTCATCGTTGCTTTCCCTTTGCGCGCCCATTGGCCGGCCGGCCCGGAGCCGGCATTCGCTGACAACTGACGCAGCGCTTATTCAATCGTGGTGGTGGAGCCGGGCGGCGATCCTCCCGAGAGTTCGGGTACGACAGGTCGACATGCCGCCTACGGCATTCGCATGAGGCGGTCGGACTATATCACCGGGCCGCCGGCCGTCATTCGCGGAATTAAGCCGAATTCTTGAGGTAATTCCAGGCTGGCAGGTTCGCGATGGTCGCATGGCGGCGAGGCAACACGCGGGCGGACTGAAGTGCAACAGCGCTGTGCAAAGGCAAGCCTCACTGGTAAAAAACGTCCGGAGCAGAATAAATCAGAAAACTCATGCGGCCCGTTGTTACGGTTCGCGCCGAGGGGAAGACGATGGGAAAGCCGACCGCAAAGCGACCTTTGCGAGCCAGGGGCAATGTTGTTGGGGCACTGGAACCACGCCGTTCGCTGCCACGTCCCCCGGACTGGCGCGAGATGCTTTCCGTCACTGCCGTGGGGCTCGTCATGTCGCAGCCCGCCGTCGCGGCATTGAGTTGTCCTTCGGTCGACACCAATCCTTCCAACTCCACCACCTGCACCATTTCGTCCAGCCAGGGCGGGTCGGGTGCGCAGGTCAGTGTCGTCAACACTGCCAGCGCCGGCACCGGCGACAACATCGGCGGCTATGGCGGCAACTACACGGTGGTCAACAACGGCGCCGTGCTGCAGCCGAGCGTCCCGCAGGGCGGCATCTTCGTTCGCCTGACGGGCGGCATGGGGTCCAGCGACACCAGCAACAATGCGACGAACGGCGGCAACGGCGGCACCATCACCATCAACAACAACGGCGGGACGATCACCGTTCAGAACGCGCCGACCTCCAGCACCCAAGGCAGCGGACCTGGCATCTGGGCGGATTCGGGCGCGCAGTTCGGGATCTACGGCGTGTCGGTCGGGGGTATTGGCGCCAATGCCAACGAGACGGTGATTGGCGGGGGCAACGGGGGCCAGGGGGGCGATGGCTCTGCCGTCACCATCACCAATAGCGGCAACGTCAGCGTCTTGAACCTGCCCTATGGCGGCGTGGGCCTCTACGGCGCCAGCATCGGCGCGACGGGCGGAAACCAGGACAACGCGGCGACGGGCGACCAGGTCGGCGGCAATGGCGGCGGAAGCAATATCGTCAATATCTCGAATGCCGGGGCCGTGTCGGTCACCGGTTCCACGTCGCGCTATGCATGGGGCATCGGCGCGGAGTCCATCAGCGGCAGTGGCGGGCTGGACAACGGCAGCGGTTCCAGCGGCGGCGCGGTCAATTACTCGAATCCGACGATCATCACAAACACGGGCTCCGTGACGGTGAACGTCAGCGGGACGGCCCTGAGCAGCGTGCGCGGCCTGTATGTCCTGAGCCAGGGCGGCAACGGCACGACATCCGAGGACGGCAGCGACAACGGCGGCACCGGCGGCCAGTTTGGCGCCATGACGGTGGTGAACTCGGGTCAGGTGTCCGTGTCCAGCACCTCGACCGTGCAGCCCTCCGGCCTGTCGAAGGTGTCCGGCGGGATTGTCGTGATCGGCCTGGGCGGCAATGGCGGCATGGGTCCGCAGACGATCACCAACACCAGCGGCGAAATCGGCGGATACGGCGGCGGCAACGGCAATACGACCACCACGGTCACCCTGAACAGCGGGTCGTCGGTCACGACCTCGGGCGACTACCTGCCGGGCGTCAACGTGATCACGCAGGGCGGCAATGGTGGCGCGGGGCGCGAGGACAGCAACGGGGCGGCCGGCGGCAATGGCGGCACGGTGAACGTCACCCTGAGCGGCAATGCCACCATCAGCACCAATGGCGTGCAGTCCACCGGCATCTCGGCCAGCAGCCTGGGCGGCGCGGGCGGAGGGGTGGAGACCAGCAGCGGCATCATCGACTTCACGCCCGAAAACGCCGGCAGCGGCGGGGCCGGCGGCGCGGTGACGGTGACGACCACCGGCGGCTCCATCCAGACTTCCAACAACTATTCCATCGGCATCCTCGGCCAGTCGATGGGCGGCATTGGCGGCACGACCACGGCGAACTTCGAACTGTTCGGCAATGCCGGCGCGGATGCGGGGATTGGCGGGGCCAGCGGCTCGGTTTCCATCAACAGCCAGTCCTCGATCACGACCACCGGGCAGTCCTCGCACGGCATATCGGCGCAAGCCATCGGCGGCGGCGGCGGCACGGCGGGCGTCAGCAGCGGCATCGTTGCATTGGGCGGGGCGGGCGGCACGGCGGTCTCCGGCGGCACGGTCACGATCAACCAGTCCGGCACGCTGACCACGGGCGGAACGTCGGCCATCGGCATGCTGGGCCAGTCCATCGGCGGCGGCGGCGGAGATGGCGGCGCGGCAAGCGGGGTTGCCGTGATCGGCGGGCAGGGCGGCGGCGGCGGCAACGGCGGCTCGTCCACCGTTGGCCTGAACGGCTACACCTTGACCACGGGCGGCGACCATGCGTACGGCATCGTGTCCCAGTCCATCGGCGGCGGCGGGGGAACCGGCGGGGCAGCCTCTTCCTACGACGCCGGCGTGGGCTTTGCCATGTCCGTCGCGGTGGGCGGCACGGGCGGCAACGGCGGCGCGGGCGGCAGCGCCGCGGGCAACGTGTCCAACGCCACCTTGACGACCGGTTCCTCGGGCACCACGAACGGCGATGCGCACGGCGTGGTCGTGCAGTCGATTGGCGGCGGCGGCGGGGCGGGCGGCGCGTCCGTCGCCAAGGCCCTGGCGATTGCGGTGCCAGACGAGGACGCGTCTTTTGGCGTCGCGGTCACGTTTGCCATGGGCGGGTCCGGGGCCTCGGGCGGCGCGGGCGGCACCGCGTCATCGGCCATCAACAATTCCATCCTGACCACGTATGGTCCCAATTCGCAAGGCGTCCTCGTGCAATCCATCGGCGGCGGCGGCGGGCTGGGCGGCAGCGCATCGGCCCTCTCGACGGTGGTCGGCACCGGCGATTCCGTCGGCGGCACGGTTCAGTCGTCGGTGGGGGGCAGCGGCGGATCGGGCAGCTACGGCGGCAACGCCACGCTCAGCCTGGCGGGCAGTTCCATCACCACGTGGGGAGACTCCGCGAATGCGCTGGTGCTGCAAAGCATTGGCGGCGGCGGCGGGGCGGGCGGCGTGGGTTCCGCCACGGGACGCAGCCCCAATGTGGATGCCAACGTGTCGATCACGGCCAACGTGGGCGGGATCGGCGGATCGGGCGGACAGGGCGGCACGGCATCGCTGACCGTCAATCCGGCCAGCACGATCATCACGCACGGCGATGGCGCGCGCGCCGTGCTGGTGCAGTCCATCGGCGGCGGCGGCGGGGCGTCGCAAGGCGGCCAGGTCGGGCTCGCCGTCAACAGCGAAAGCGAAGACAGCACGACCGACGTCAGGGCTACCGTGTCGGTTGGCCGCGGCGGCACCGGCGGCGGCTATGGCGGCGCCATCAACCTGAACAGCGATGGCAATGTCACCACCTATGGCGCCGATGCCGACGGCCTGCTTGTGCAGAGCATCGGCGGTTCGGGCGGGCTGGGCGGCGCGGTCGGCGGCACCAGCCAGAACAATTCCTCCGACGCGCTGGACGACTCCGGCACGACCTATCAGTTCAACGTCTCGGTGGGCGGCAATGGCGGCGCGGGCGGCAATGGCGGCGCGATCGGAACGACGTCCAATGCCGCAAGCGTCGGGGCGTCCACGAATACGTACGGGGATTACGCGGACGCCGCCGTCCTGCAATCCATCGGCGGCGGCGGCGGCGCGGGTGGCGCGTCGACGGCGTCGTCCAGCATTTCGTCGTCGAACGTGTCGATTTCGGTGGGCGGCTCGGGCGGAAGCGGCGGGGCGGGCAACAGCATCGTCGCCTTCCTGAACGGCAACGGGACAAACAGCTTCAACACGGCCGGCTATGGCGCGATGGGCATCGTCTTGCAGTCGATCGGCGGCGGGGGCGGCATGGGCGCCACGGGATCGCCGCTGGCAAACGGCTCGCTGCGGGCCGGCGCGACCGGCGGCAGTGGTGGCGCGGGCGGCAGCATCACGGTCACGAGCGGCAGTTACGCGGCCATCCAGACCACCGGCGACAGCGCCTACGGCCTGGTGGCGCAGTCCATCGGCGGGGGCGGCGGCATTGCGATGGCGGGCAGCACGGCCTCGGCCGCGAATCCCGGCAGCCAGCGATTCAACCTGCATGCGGGCGGCGCGGGTGTGGCCGGCGCGGGCGGCACGGTCAATCTGTCCACCGGTCTCAATCTGAACACCCATGGCGATCGGGCCATCGGCGTCATCGCGCAATCGATCGGCGGGGGCGGCGGCATCGTGACGTCCGGCACGGCGACCGGCGTCGGCACGACGGTGCTGGGCGGCGGGAACGCCAATGCCAGCGCCGTGAACGTGGATCTGCGCTACACGCTGGCCACGCATGGCGCGGGCGCGCACGGGATCGTGGCGCAGTCCATCGCGGACGGCGGGGGCATCCTGGGCGACACGACCAAGCTGATCACCACCAGCGCGGCCGGATTCCTGCCGACCGCGTTCAGTTCAGGCACCGCCGGCAACGTGACGGTTTCCTTCGACGGCAATCTGACGACTGCGGGCGCCAACGCCTACGGCATCATCGCGCAGTCGATCGGCGGGGGCGGCGGGCTGGCTGGCGGACCGAACGCCGGCTTTGCCGGGTCGGTCAGCAGCGCCACGGGCAATTCCGGCAGCGTCACCGTGAACCAGAGCGGGACGCTCAGCGTGACGGGTCCGGATGCGACGGGCATCATGGCGCAAAGCCAGGGCGGACAAAGCGAGCAGGGCGCCACGGTCAACATCAACGGCAGCGTGTCGGGCGGCTCCAACTCCGGCAAAGGCGTGTGGATACTGAGCGGCCGGGACAACGTGGTCAACGTCAACGCAGGCGGTTCGCTCAGCGCGCTGTCCAGCACGGCGTTGACGTTCAACGGCGATTCGACCACGGCGGCGGGGTCGTTCCTCACCATCAACGACTACGGCACCATCTCCGGCAACGTCTATTGCGGCAACGGCGATTCCACCAATGCCTGCAACTACTACGTGCAGTCCGGCGGCGTGGCCAACGCGGCCACTGCGTACCAGGCCAACGTCATCAACTCGGGGCTGGTCGTGATCGGCTCGCCGGGCCAGTTCCAGACCCTGACCGTCAGCGGCAATTTCAGGCAGTCCGCCAGCGGCGTCCTGCGCGCCGACGTGGACTTCGATCAGATGCGCGCCTCGCAGATGGTGGTGCAAGGCAATGGCGACCTGAATGGCAATGTCGACGTGCTGGCCGCGACGCTGATGCCGAACCGCGAGCTGACGGTCCTGACGGTGCAGGGCGATTCGCAAGGCAGCGTGGGCGCCGTCGACAGTCCGGTCTTCGATTACGCCACGCGCCAGGTCGGCCCGTCCACGCGCATCCGCGTGGCGGGCGCCGACTTCAATGCGCCGTCGATGCAACTGAAGGCCAACCAGCGCCAGGTCGCCGATCAGCTTCAGCGTATCTGGGATGCAGGCGGCAATTCCGCCCTGGCGCCGCTTTTCGGGCAGCTGGACCAGGCTTCGCGCCAGGGGGCGGGCACGTATCGCGACCGCGTGTCCAGCCTGTCGCCGGGCGTGACGAGCGCGCCGGCGGCGCAATCGGCCGCAAACCTGGGGCATTTCACGGGCGCGATGATGTCCTGCCCCACGTTCACCGGGGTCGATGCCTTCTCGGGCGAGCAGAACTGCTACTGGGGCCAGGTCACGGGCCGCGCGACCAGCCAGGATGGCAGCAAAGGCACGGCTGGCTTTGACTACGACACGGTGACCTACCAGATTGGCGGGCAGCGCGAAGTCAGTCCAGGCTGGTTCGTCGGCGGCTCGGTGGCCTACGAAAGCAGCAAGGTGCGCGCCAACGACGGCAGCGTGCGCGGCGATGGCGACAGCGGCTACGCCGGCATGGTCGTCAAGCGCCAGGAAGGGCCGTGGGTGTTCTCGGCCGCGGTCGGCGGCGGCTATGGCGGTTATCGCATGGACCGCAACATCGACATCGCGGGATATCAGGACACCTTGACCAGCCGCCCCGACGTCTACGGCTTTAATGCACGTTTGCGCGCCGCCCGCACCTTCGCCTTCGAGAGCGTGTACGTGAAGCCGTACCTGGACTTCGACGCGAGCTATACCCGCATGCCGGGCTACAAGGAATCGGGCGCGAATCCGCTGGCCTTGTCGGTGGACGGCAGCGACCAGTTCATCCTGGGCCTGTCGCCCATGATCGAGTTCGGCGGACGCGCCAAGCTGTCCAACGGCGCGATGCTGCGGCCGTTCGTGTACGCGGGCGTGTCGTTCCTGTCCAAGGACGATTGGACGACCACCTCACGCCTTCGCGGGGCGCCCGCCGGCACGGGATCGTTCGATACGTCGCTGCCCATCGACGATGTGGTGGGCAAGGTGGGAGCGGGGCTGCACGTCATGCGCGCCGCGGGGGGCGACTTCCGGCTTCAGTACGACGGCCAGTTTTCCGAGAATGTGCGCAGCCACAGCGGCACGTTGAAGGTCATGGTGCCGTTCTGAGGCCTGTGCCAACGCCGGGCGCGGTCTGACGCCGGAAACTTCCGGGCAGAACGCGACTTGGCGCACGTTATTCCAAAAAAATAGGCCCACGCCATGGCGTGGGCCTATTTTCATTTACCGCGCTTTAGAACCGGTACGTCGCCTGCAGCTGGAACGTCTGTCCCGACACGTTGCCCGTGTCGAACAGCCGGTCGTAGCTGGCCGTCAGATCCATGGCCTTGCTGACGGGCATCGTGAGACCCATGCCGGCAGAGAACATGCCGCGCGAGGGCGACACGCCGGGCAGCGTGAAGCCGGTGCCGTCGGTCGCCGTGGCGTGGAATGCGCGATTGCTGTCCAGGGTTTCGTAGGCGTAGCCGACGCGGGCCTCGACGACGGCGGGCTTGTCCGACTTCATGCTGAAGGGCAGGCCCACGACGAGCTGCGCATACGGTTGCAGGCTGTTGAAGTCCTGCGAGCCGACATCCAGGTTCTGGCTGGTGGAGCCCGTTTCGCTGAAGCGTTCGGTGTGCAGGTACAGATAGCGCAGCCCGAGACGCGGCGTGATCGTGAGCGGGCCGGCGGCCAGCGGCAGGCTGGCTTGCAGGCCGGCCGTGATTTCCTGTGCGTCGGTGTCGCCGCGGGCCTTGCCAGGGCCGGGGAAGGACCGGCTCGTCTTGAGGAAGTCGTAGGCGGCGCCGACCGTCGCGGCGAGGGTCACGGCCCCCACGCGGCGGCTGCCATAGCCGGCGATGCGCAGGGTGTCGATTTTGCCGCTTGCCTCGTCTTCGGTCACATCGACGTGGCTATAGCCGCCCGCGACGCCCAGCGTCCAGGCGCCGACCTGCTGATCCAGGCCGGCCAGAAAGCCGTAATGGCGATCCTTGTAGCTGGGCGCGTCGTCGTTGCCGCGCACGTTGACGCTGTTGGAGACGATCTGGGCCCAGGCCTGGCGGCCGGGACGCGCGCAATTGGCGGGCGTCGCCGCGTCCGCGCAATCCTGACCCAGGCGCGCGAGCAGCGTGTCGTTCACGCGCTGGCCTTCGCGGATGGCGGCCGAGGCGACCGCGCCGAAGATCGTGGCGTTGGTGGGGGCAATGACGACAGTCCCGCCGCCAGTGTCCGTGCCGCCGCCGGTGTCGGTGCCGCCGCCGGTGTCCGTACCGCCGCCGGTATCCGTACCGCCGCCAGTATCTGTGCCGCCGCCGTTATCCGTGCCGCTGGCGGCCAGCGTGAGGGTGCTGCCGTCGGCCAGGTTCTGCACGCTTTGCGCCAGTTCGGCCGGCGCGTTGCTGGTCACGGACGCGAAACGGCCGGTGACGCTGGCCGCGTCGACGATGCGGAAGGACGTCGCGCTGTAGGTGCCCGGGCCGTACAGCACGTTCAGGGTGCCGGCCAGGGTGGCGGTGCCGCTCACCTTCAGTTGCGAAGCAGCCGTTGGGCTGACGTCGACGAACAGCGTGCCGGTCGGGGACTGCGTGTAATTGCCCAGGATCGTCAGCGTGCCGATGGAGCCGCCCGGACGCACGACGCCGTCGTTGGTCACATTGCCGCCAATGGAGCCGTGCCCGCGCAGCGTGCCGGCGCTGCCGACGGCCACGTCGCCCAGGATGCTGGCGGTGGGATGCGCGGCATCGCCGATCTCAAGCGTGCCCGCGGACACCGAGGTGCCGCCCGAGTAGGTGTTCACGCCGTTCAGTATCAGCATGCCGCTGCCGGTCTTGGCAAGCGCGCCGCTGCCGTTCAGCGTGGAATCGATGATGGCGGTGGTGTTGGCATCGACCTCGATGGCCGAGGTGGCCGCCGCCAGCCCGATGGCGTCGCCGGTGACGCGGTAGCCATCGGTGGAGAACTGCATGCCGTTCACGGCGATTGCGCCGTGGCTGGCGTCGACCGTCACGGTGCCCGCCGCGCCGCCGAACACCGGCCGCACGTCGGTCTGATCGAGCTTGCCGTTGGCGGTGCCGTCGGTCGAGGTCCAGTTCTTGCCGTTGGCCGTCCAGGTGCCGGAGCCGCCGGCAATTGTGCCGTCGGCCACGGTGTTGGCGCCGTCCCAATAGTGGGTCTGGGCATCGGGCGCGATGGTCACGGTCAGCGCGCCGTTCACGTCGCTCAGTTGGGCGAGCAGGCCGTTGTTGGTGGAAACGAAGGCCGTGTTGTTGGCATAGGTGCCGGAACCGGTTGCGCGCACGACCGTGTAGGACTGGCCATTGGCCAACCCCGTGCCGCCCAGGCTGATCGCCGCGCTGCTGATGGCCGCCGAGCCGTTCACGTCCAGGTAGCCATAGCTGCTGGTGTCGACGACATTGAAGGCCAGTCCGCCGCCGGTCTGCGAATAGTTGCCTGTGATGGTGATGGGGTTGTTGATCTGAAGGGTCGCGCCATAGTTGAGGACGGAACGGCCCACCGCAGCGATGTCGTTGTTCAGCAGCAGGTTTCCGCCCGAAAACACCAGGTTTGCGCCCGTCACCTTGATGAGGCCTTTATCGGCCACGCCCAGGCCGCCGCTCGCGCCGGTAAGGGTGCCGAAGACGTTGCCGCTGCCGCCTGCGATGGAAAGGGGGATGGCGCTGGCGGAGGTCAGGTCGCCCGCGATGAGGCCGCTGTTGGTGATCGTGCTGATATAGCTGTTGCTATCGAGCTGGATCGCCGCATTCCGGCCGGTGATGGTGCCGCTATTGGCGAGCAGGCTTACGCTGCTGGCGCGGGACAGGTAGATGCCTGCATCGAACGACCCGCCCATGGCGCTGCTGGGCGCACCCACGATCAGGCCCGTGTTGGTGATGGTGCCGGCCGTGCTGGCATCCATGAAGATGCCTGCGATGTCGCCAGAGAGGGTCCCGGAATTCGTGAGCGTGCCTAACCGGGCGTTGTCCTGAGCCAGGATGCCTAGCTGGCCGACGATGGTCCCCTCGTTTTGCAGCGTTTCGATGGCGCCATTTTCGGTGACCACACCGAACCCCGTGAGGAAACTGCCGATCTTGGCGCTTTGCAAGGTGCCGGTGTTGGTCAGGTTGGTGATCGTTCCGCCGTCGTTCCAGATGGCTGCAATCGTGCCGCCGAAGGAACTGTTGCTGCTGATCATCCCGGCATTGCTGATCGTGGCGATGCTGCCCTCATTGAAGATCCCGGCGCGTGCGCCGGCGATGGAGCCGCCCGTATTGTTGACCACGCTGGTGATGCTTCCAGACCCCGTATTCAGGATGCCGGCCACGGTGACGCCCGTTCCGGTGGACCAGATCAGGCCAGCGTTTTGCACCTGAGCCAGAACGGCGTCGTTCTGCATGCCCGCCAGTGTGCCAACGATGGTGCCGAGGTTCGTCAGCGTGCGGCCGGAAATGGTGCCGGAGGCGTGCAGACCGATGTCGGCGCCGGAGAGCGTGCCGGTCCCGGTGACCAAAAAGTTACCGCCCGTCCATTCGATGCAGTCGGTGGAGCCGAAGAGCGTCGTGTTGTTCCCAAATGTGAGGCACGCCGCGGCATGGACCACGCCGGGAAGCAGGCTGGCGGCCACGAGGGAAACACCCGACAGAATCTGCGTCGACCGGGCAAGCGCCGGCCTCGAGCCGGCTCGCGCGGATGCCACGGGGAAAGAGGGGGTACGTTTTTTTCGGTGTTTCAGCTTCAAGGCAAGCTCCCGCCTGGGGCGATGTCGGTTGGAATGTGCGGCAACCGTTGGAGCTATGGACTATCCGCGCGGCCGGTGCCAGGGTATGACGGCAGACAGGCGGCCTTTTGCTGGGGCGTACTATCTCACCCCGCACATTACTGGCGATGGCGCGGTCTCAAAGGCCGCAATAATGCCGAAATTCAGGCCTTTTTCCGGTTGACACTGGGGGCGCGCCGGCTTGGCCGCCGGCTGCGCCCGCATGTTCAGGCCTGGCCGCGCTGAAACCGGGTCGCCAGCGCCTGGCCCACGTCGTGCATGACCGGCTTCCAATCGCCCGGCGCGGGCTGGCGAAACAATTGCAGCGACGGATACCAGGGGGAGTCGGACCGCTGCAACAGCCAGCGCCAGTCAGGCAGGAAAGGCAGCAGCACCCAGGCGGGCCGATTCAATGCGCCGGCCAGATGCACGGGCGACGAATCGACCGAGACGAGCAGGTCGGCCAGGGACAGGATCGCGGCGGTGTCCTCAAAGTCGGCGATCTCGGCATCCAGCGGCACGATGTTCATGCCGGGCGGGGCCGTGGCGGCCTGGGCCGCGGCAGGGCCTTTCTGGATGGCCAGGTACGTGATGCCGGGCACGGCCAGGGGCGCCATGTCCGCCAAGGCAAGAGACCGGTTGGCGTCGTTCGAATGCGTGGGCCTGCCTGCCCAGGCCAGCGCCACCCATGGCCGTGGCAAGCCGGTCAGCCGCTTGCGCCATTTCTCGACGCGTGCCGCATCGGCTGACAGGTAGCCGACCTGGCCCGGCAGGTCGGCCATGCGCAGGCCGATCGCCATGGGCAGGGACATCAGTTCGCAGTGCTGGTCGAACGGCGGGGGGATCTGTCCGCGCGGGAAGGCGTCCGGGCCGACGAGGCGCCGGGCGAAGGACAGCAGGTCGGGATGGACTTCCAGCACGACGCGCGCGCCGCTGCGGGCACGGGCCGCGTCGATCAGGCGCATGAATTGCAGCGTGTCGCCGTACCCCTGCTCGTCATGAATGAGCAGCGTCTGACCCGCGATGCGGCTGCCGTCCCAGCGCGGCCGCTGCACCTTGCGGTCCATCGCCGCGGTATGGGAAAGGCTGTAGCGCCAACGGTATTCCGTCCAGCCGCGCTCGAAATCCCCTTGCAGCAAGCGCGTTTCGGCCAGGTCGAATCGGGCGGACAGGTTGCCGGGCATGGCGGTGGCGAGCATGGCCTGAATGTCAGCGGCTTCCTGAACGCGCCCTTGAAATTTCACTGCCAGACCGAGAAGGCGCCAAAGTACGGCGGGAGCGCCGCGCGGGTCCATGTTCTCGCGCAGTAGCCGCTCGGCTTCGGCGTTCTGTCGCTCAGTCAGCAGATCGCGGACGCGGCGTGCCAAGTCTTCCAAGTCTTGCGCTTCGGCTGTTGCAGCCTGCGAGCCGCATGCCGTCCGCAGGCGCGTGCGCAGTTCAAGCGCCTGCGGATGGCTGGGCGCGAAGGCCAGCAGCGCTTCGGTCCATTGCAGCGCTTGCGCGGGCCGCGACCGCGCCGCTTCGATTTCCGCCAGATTGATGTACGCGTTCGCCAGGCGCGGGTTGCATTCGATGGCGCGCTGCCCGGCGTTTGCCGCGGCCTCGTAATCGCCCAGTTCGCGCAGCACGAAGGCAAGGTTGCTGTGCGCCTCGGCGTAGTCGCCGCGCAATGCGAGCGCCTGGACGTAATGCTGACGCGCTTCGTCCAGGCGATTCACGCCCGTGTACGCGTTGCCGAGATTGTTGAGGGCCTCGGGGCTGTGCGGCTGAAGTTGCGCCACCCGTTCAAGACACTCGACGCTGTCGGCGTGGCGCCCGGATTCCTGCAGGATGATTCCCAGGTTGTTCCACGCCATGACCAGCCCGGGCTCTCGTTGCGTGGCATGGCGCGCGGCGGCCTCGCCTTCAGCGAGCAGGCCTTGCTGCCGGCAGATTTCAGCCAGGTTGCCGAAGTAGACCGCCGGCGCGGCGTCGGTCCGGCAAGCGTGCCGCAGCAGGTCGAGCGCCAGCGCGGGCTGGCCGTGCGTGTGCGCGATCAGGCCCAGCAGGTGGGAGGCATCGACCTGTCCTGGCGATGCGGCCAGAATGCGGCGGCACAGGATCTCTGCCTGGGCCGCCTGTCCGGCGTTCCAATGGGCGTGGGCCTGTTGCAGGGCTTCGCGCAGCGAAAGCTGCGTGCCTGTCGTTGGCGGTGGCGGTGCGGGCGTGGAGGCCATGGTCAGACCAGCGGCCGCCGTCCGGGCCGGCCTGAAGGGAAACGTGAAGCGCAGATTCTAGTGCCTTCGCGCGGGCTTGCCATCTACGCGCCGCGGCGTATCGTCACCCGCAGGCCCGGGCCGAAATCGCTTTGCGCATCGCGCATGGCGAATGCGATGCGCATGCCGTGCGCATGGGCGATGCGGCGGGCGATGGAGACGCCCAGGCCGCTGCCGGCTTCCTCGTTGCCGGCCGCGCGAAGGAACCGGTCGCCCAGCCGTGGCAGCACCTCGGGCGCAACGCCCGGCCCCTGGTCGTCGACCGATATTTGCGAGGGCGAGAACGCCAGACGCACCCGGCCATGGCGCGGGCCGTACCGGATGGCGTTGTCCAGGATGTTTTTCAGCATGATGACCAGCGCGTCGGCATCGCCGGCCATGGGCAGCGGCAGCACGCCCGGCGCGGGCCATTCCACCGCGATGTCCACGTCCCGCCGGTTGGCGATCCAGAGGCAGTCGCTGACCGCCTGCTCGGCCACGCCGCCCCAGTCGACAGCGCCGCCGAAGTCCGTGTGATTGGCATTGTCCAATCGCGCCATCGTCAGCAGCTGCGAGACCAGCCGGTCCAGCCGCTCCATCCCGCGCGTCACGCTGGTCTGCGCCTGTTGCAGCGCCTGCGGGTCTTGCGTGCGCCGCATCACGTCCCACTGCGCCCGCACGGCAGCCAGCGGCGTGCGCAGCTCGTGCGCCGCATCCGCGGTCAGCCGGCGCTCTTGTTCGATCAGCGTACCGACCCGCGCAAGCAGGCCATTCATGGACGTTATCAGCGGCGTGAGCTCGCCCGGCACGCCGGACAGCGGCAAGGGCTTGGCGTCGTCCGGGCTGCGCCGTTCCAGTTCGGACGACAGCCTGCGCACGGGGGACATCGCCTGGCGCACCGCGTAGATCAGCAGTGCGATCAGCACCGGCAGGCCCAACAGCCACGGCAGGATCTGCCCCGCCACGTAGGCGATCACGAGGTCGTCGCGTTCTCCGATGCGCTGTCCCACGCCAACCCGCGTCTGGCCCGAGGGATCGTCCAGGTAAAAGAGGCGCCAGCGTTCGCCGTTGACGATGCTTTCCGCAAACCCTACGCGGTCTTCGTTGCGGGGAAACTGCATGGCTTCGGGATCCAGCACCAGAGGGGCTTGCGCACCGCGCCATATGGCCACCGACAGATCGCCAAGGCCGGCATCGCCCGCTGTGTCCGATGCGGGCAACTGGGCGCGCGCGGGCTGTGTCTGGGCGGAAGGCGGGATCAGCGCCGATATCGCGATCGTCTGTTGCGCCAGGCGCACCATGTCGGTGTCATAGAGCTCGTTGATCTCGTGGGCGGCTCGCCAGTACGTGCCTGCGATGGTGACGAGCCACGAGAATGGCGCCGCAAGCAGCACGGCAATGATCAGGCGGCGTTGCAACGTCATGAGTCGGCTTCCACCTGGCCCAGCGCGTAACCCGACCCCCGCACGGTGCGCACGATCTTCGGATGGATCTTCTTGCGCAGATGATGCACGAACACCTCCAGCGCATTGCTTTCGAGTTCGGCTTCCCAGTCGTAGAGCTTGTCGCGGATAAAGTCGCGCGTCAGCACGCGATTCGGATGTGTCAGGAACAGTTCCAGCAGCAGCGCTTCGCGCGTCGTGAGGTCGACCTTCTGGCCTTTCCAGTGCACTTCGTGGAGAGCTGGGTGGTAGTCGAGATCGCCGTGGCGCCAGACGGGTTCGGGTTTGCCGGCCACGCGCCGCGTGACCGCCCGCAGGCGTGCCGCCAGTTCATCCAGGGTGATGGGCTTGATGAGGTAATCGTCCGCGCCGGCATCCAGGCCCGCGATGCGGCTAGAGACCGCTTCGCGCGCCGTCAGGATGACAACCGGCACGGTGCGCCCTTCGCGGCGCCAGCGGTTGAGCAGCGACACGCCGTCTTCGCCCGGCAGGCCAAGATCGAGGACTACGGCGTCGTAGTGCACAACGCTGATCGCCTGGTCGCCTTCCCGGCTGCTGGAGAACCAATCGACGGCATAGCCCAGAAGCCGTAAGCCGGATTTAATACCATCGCCAATGAGCGGGTCGTCTTCAATGATGAGAATTCTCATTTATCGTCTTCTCGCCGTGCAGGATTGAAATTAACACCGCCCGGGTGGTTAATTTCTCATTAAGGTTCCATGCCTAAGCTGCGCTCCATCGTATCGGGAAAATCAGTTCCTAAGCATGGAATACCGCATGCCCCACAACAAATGTTTCGCCCCGTCCGCCTGGACGGCGATGGCCGCGCGGCCTCGGGCCATGCCCGCCACGCTGCACATCCATCCCATCGAGGATCCGATGCGCGCGCGGATCGAGTCCTACATTCACCAACGTTATCAACAGCGCTTCGGCGCCCGGCTGACCGAGTGGCTGCCCACGCTGGTCAGCGTGCAGCGCGACGGCGAGATCCTGGCGGCGGCGGGCTATCGCAGCGCGAGCGATCCGCTTTTTCTGGAACGCTACCTGTCCGCGCCCATCGAGCAATACGTGCGCGATCAAGGCGCGCCGGTTGCGCGCAGTCTCATCGTTGAAGCCGGGCAGTTCGCCGCCGTGCGTCCCGGCGGCGGCAGGTTGCTGGTGCCGCTTCTGGCACGGCATCTGCACGCCGAGGGCTTTGATTGGGCGGTCAGCACGCTCACCATCGAACTGCACCATCTGTTCCAGCGAATGGGGTTGGCGCATCAGCCGATCTCGGCGGCCACCTCGGACCACCTGAACGAAGCCGAACGCAAGGACTGGGGCAATTACTACGCGCATGCGCCGACGGTGTTCGCGGGGCGGCTCAATGCCATTCTTGGCCGCCTTCCGGAGCTGGACGTATGAACGTGTCCCGCTTTTTCTCGCTGTTGAGGGAACCTGCCCGCGCGCGTGCCGTTGCGGTCCAGACCCAGTCAGAGGGATTGGACTACGCGGCGCTGCTCGCCCGCGTGGACTCGCTTGCCGGCGACCTCGCGGCGCGCGGGGCGACGGTCGTGGCCTCGCTGATGGACAACGGTCTTGAGTGGATCGTGTTGGATCTGGCCTGTCTTCAAGCGGACGTGGTGCACGTGCCCCTGCCGCTGTTCTTCACGCCGGGCCAGTGGCGCGAGACCCTGGACGCCGCAGGCGTGAACGCCGTCGTCGGACCTGGGTCATTGCAGCCCATGTTGCAGGCCTTCGGTTTTGAGATCGCCGCGCAATGGCAGGGTCACACAGCGCTGTTCCGGCGCGCTTTCGCCAAGGTGCCATTGCCCGCCGGCACGGCGAAGATCACCTTTACGTCCGGGTCGACCGGCAGCCCGAAGGGCGTGTGCCTGGGCGCGGACCAGATGCTCGCGGTGGCGGGGGGGCTTGCAGCCGCCACGCGGCCGCTAGGCATCGTGCGCCATTTCACGGCGCTGCCCCTGCCCGTGCTGCTGGAGAACATCGCGGGCGTCTACGCGCCCCTGATCGAGGGCGCGGCGATCTGCGTCAATCCCTTGAAGGACATCGGGCTCCAGGGATCGTCGCGCTTCGATCCGGCCGTGTTTCACCAGGCCCTCGTGGCGGGCCGCGCGCAAAGCGTCATCGTGCTGCCGCAGATGTTGCGCGCTTATGCGGGCTGGCTGCGGGCGGCGGGCCTCGCAGGCCCCGGCACGCTGCGCTTCGTTGCGGTGGGCGGGGCGGCGGTGGGAACCGACCTGCTGGAATACGCCCGCTCGCTGGGGATACCCGCCTATGAAGGCTACGGGCTGTCGGAGGCCTGCTCGGTGCAGACCCTGAACCTGCCCGCCGCGGACTGTCCCGGCTCGGCGGGCCGCCCCTTGCCGCATGCGCGCGTGCGCGTCGCTGCCGACGGTGAAATCGAGGTGGCCGGCGCGCTGGCGCTGGGCTATCTGGGGCAGCCCGCGATGCCCTCGACATGGCTGCCGACAGGCGACCTGGGCTGCATCGACGATGCCGGATTCCTGCATATCCGCGGTCGAAAGAAGAATGTGCTGATTACCGGATACGGACGCAATGTGTCGCCCGAATGGGTCGAGCTGCGCCTGGCGAACCAGCCCGTCATCGCGCACTGCGTGGTGTTGGGCGAAGGCCAGGCAGCGCTGGGCGCC
This sequence comes from Achromobacter sp. GbtcB20, assembly GCF_019091095.1. NCBI lineage: Bacteria > Pseudomonadati > Pseudomonadota > Betaproteobacteria > Burkholderiales > Alcaligenaceae > Achromobacter > Achromobacter sp. GbtcB20. The sequence goes on from NZ_JAGXJZ010000017.1 coordinate 110,614, forward strand.
GTGATCTGGCCGCTGGGCGATCCCAGCGACAGCGCCATTCAAGCGTGCGTCGACCAGGTCAACCAGGGGCTGCCGGATTATGCCCGGATCGGATCCTGGATGCGCGCGCGGGCCGAGTTCTCTGCCACCAGCGGCCTGGCAACGGTGAACGGGCGTCCGCGCCGGCAGGCCGTCGCCGAATTGCACGCCGATCTCTTTTCCGCGGGTTACCGCTCAACTATCGATGTAGACCCATCATGACCTTTTTCGAACAGTTGCTTGATCAGACGCGCGAGGCCCGGGAGTCCCTGGTGGCCACGCCCATCATCCAGGATTGCCTGCGCGGCCAGGTCGCGCGGCCCGCCTATGCGGCGTTTCTGCGCGAGGCCTATCACCACGTCAGCCACACCGTGCCGCTGATGCACGCGTGCCGCGCGCGCATGCCGGCACGACTGGCATGGATGCTGCCCGCGATCGATGAATACATCGAGGAGGAGACCGGCCACGATGCCTGGATCCTCAATGACCTGCGTGCGCTGGGACACGATGCGGACGAGGTTCGCCGCGCCGGACCCGGGCCGGCCACCGAAATCATGGTGGCTTACGCCTACGACACCATCGCGCGCAAGAATCCGGTGGGATTCTTCGGCATGGTGCACGTGCTGGAGGGCATCAGCGTCACGCTGGCCTTGAACGCCGCGGACCAGATCCAGCGCGCGCTGGCGCTGCCGCCAAGCGCCTTCAGCTATCTGCGATCCCACGGCACGCTGGACCAGGAGCACACCGCGCATTTCGCCGATCTGGTCAACCGCCTGGACGACGACGCCGACCGCGCCGCCGTGGTCCATGCCGCCAACATGTTCTACGGGCTTTATGGGGCGATCTTCCGTTCCCTGCCGCGCTCGTCTTCGCAAGGACAAGGCGCATGAGCCCGCGCGATGCCTCCGTCGTGTTGACGGGCGCCGCGGGCGGCCTCGGAAGCGCGATTGCGCGCCGGCTCTTCGACGAAGGCGCGAGTCTGCTGCTGGTCGGCCGCAGCGAAGCGCCCTTGCTGGCGCTGGCGCAGTCGCTGAGCGCCGGGGCGCGCGACCGGTCGCGTGTGGACGCGCTGGTGGTGGACGTGACCACCGACGCCGGCCGCAACGCGGTCATCGATGCCGCCGGCGCCCGCAATGCCAACGTGCTCATCAACAATGCGGCGCTGGCCGCGTTCGGACCCGCGCAGTCCCTGCAGACCGAAGCGCTGCGCCAGCTCATGGACACGAATGTCGTCGCGCCCATGATGCTGACCGCCGGCATGCTGCCGCTGTTGCTGGCGCAGCCGCGCGCACAGGTGCTGAACATCGGATCGACGCTGGGCAGCCTGGGCGTGCCGGGGTTCTCGGCCTATGCGGCAAGCAAGGCCGCGCTTCGGATGTACTCCGAAGCCTTGCGCCGCGAACTGGCCGACTCGTCCGTCCGGGTGCAGTACTACGCGCCCCGGGCCATCGACACGCCATTCAACTCGCCCGAAGTGCTGGCGTTCAACAAAGAAACCGATTCGGCCAGCGATAGCCCGGAAGAAATCGCAGAGGCGGTATCGCGCATGCTGCAAAGCGAATCGCGCCAACGCTTCGCGGGCGGAATCGAATCCGTGGCGGCACGGCTGAATGGTCTTTGCCCTGAATGGTTGGACGGCGCGTTTGCGAAGCATCGCCGCGCCTTGATGTCGTTGAAATTTCCTACTGGAGCCTAGTCATGAATCAGAATATCGGCCTGCGCAATGCGGCCGCCGGCTTGCTGGCGGGCGTGGCGTGCTTGTTTTCCACCTTTACCCTCGCGGCGCCCGCCGACATGGACCAGGGTATCCGCGAGCTGCAAAACGGCTGGGCGGACATTCAATACAAGACCCCGCCCAACGATCGCGCCAAGCGCTTCGAGGCACTGTCCAAGCAGGCCCACGACCTGACGCAGCGTTACGCCAACAAAGCCGAACCGCACATCTGGGAAGGCATCATCCTGAGCTCGTGGGCCGGCGCCAAGGGCGGCATGGGGGCGCTCAGCCTGGCGAAACAGGCCAAGGCCGAGTACGAAACCGCCATCCAGATCGACAGCAAGGCGCTGGACGGGTCCGCGCTGAACAGCCTGGGCGTGCTGTATTACAAGGTGCCCGGCTGGCCAGTGGGATTCGGCGACAACAAGCGCGCCGAGGCCTTGCTGCAGCAGGCGTTGACCATCAACCCGGACGGCATCGATCCGAACTACTTCTACGCGGATTATTTGGTGTACCGGAACCGCAAGTCCGAAGCGATTCCCTACCTGGAAAAGGCGCTGAAAGCGCCGCCCCGCCCCGGCCGCGAAGTGGCTGACGAGGGCCGGCGGGAGGAAGTCCGGACACTGATGAAGGAAGCGCGCTGAAGGCGAGGGCGGCTCACTTGCGCGGGTAGGAACCCAGCAACCGGAATTCGGGATGCGCCTTCAAAAGCCCGGCCAGGGGTTCCTGCGCGGCATGGCCCGCGACCTCGACGAGATACCGGTGCGTGTCCAGGGTCTTTTTGCTGGGACGCTCATAGATCGTCAGCACGGCAACGTTGGCCTGCACGAGGGCGCGCAGTGCATCATTCAGGTTGTCGTCCGCGGTCGAGAGCACCAGCGAGGTCTTGTCATGTCCCGTGGGCGCCGGCAGGTCGCGGCCCAGTACCCACCAGCGCGTCACATTGTGCGGTCCTTCCTCGATCCCATCGACCAGCGCGCTCAGCGCATACACGCTGGCGCCCACCTTCGGACCGAACGAGGCCTTGTCGAGGGTGGCGCTTTCCGCAACGGTCTTGGCCGCGGCGCCGCCACTTGCGGACTCGGTGCGCTTCACCGTGGGCATTTCCCGGTCCAGCCAGGGTTTCACTTCCTCGAATGCCACCGGGTGGGCGAACACTTCCTTGATGTCTTGCAGCTTCGCGCCGGGTCGCGCCAGCAGGCTGTAGCCCAGCATCTTGGGGTATTCGCCGACCACCACGGCATTGGGCAGATCCAGCACCGCGTCCAGATAGGGCGTGACGCCAACGACCGACGTCGTCACGGGGACGCACGCCCGGGTCAGCTTGCCCGATGCGTAGCCGGAAAACAGTTCATCGCGCGTGAGCGGGGCAAGCGCGTTGGGCCCGAACAGGTCCAGGCACGCCTGATGCGTCCAGGAGCCCGCGGGCCCCAGGTAACCAATGGAACCGGCAAAGCTGGGGGTCATCGTCATCATCCAGGTCATGAGGCCAACTGCCGCGCCAAGGTGTCTTTTTGCCATGGTGTCGCCTTCGAAGAGGGCCGCGCGACGGCCGCGCAATGTCATGAATCGCCAAGACGGTATGAAACACCAGGCGCGCCGATCTGTATAGAGGGATCCGCTTTCAGCGTGTGAGGTCTGGCCGCCACGCGTCGGCGGGCGCGATCCTTGGTTCAAAAAACATCAACCAAAACGCCGCTGTTACCCGATACACTGAGCCGCAAATGGGTCAAAGAAACATGTCGGATCAATAAAAGGTTGCAAGGCAAAGCCAAGCGCAACCTCGGGGGGAGACAAACGTGCTTGGTTCTGAGTTGATCATTCGCTCGCTGCGTCGGCGGGGCGTCAATACCATTTTCAGCCTCTCCGGCAACCAGATCATGCCGCTATACGATGCCTGTATCGACGCAGGCATCCGCATCATCCACGTCCGGCACGAAGCGGCCGCGGTCTTCATGGCCGATGCGTGGTCGCAGATTACCGGCGAACTCGGCGTGGCGTTGATCACCGCCGCGCCGGGCCTGACCAACGGACTCGCGCCGCTTTATTCGGCCTCGCAGGCGGAAAGCCCGGTGCTGCTCATCTCGGGCGACTCTTCGGTGTCGGAAGACGGCTCTGGCGCGTTCCAGGAACTGGACCAGGTCTCCATCACCCGTCCGCTGACCAAGTTGTCGGTCCGCCCGCGGTCCGCGGCAGCGCTTTGCCCTGCGCTCGAAGCGGCGATCTCGCAGGCGCTTGCGCCGCGTCGCGGCCCCGTCCACCTGGCGTTGCCCTTTGACCTGCTGACCGCCGAATCGGGCATGGCGGACCTTCCCGACGCGCCAGCCGTTCAGCCGGTTGCCGCGCTGGATGCTGTCAGCGGGAACCCGCTGGCTGACCTGTTGCATTCGGCCCAGCGTCCGCTGGTGCTGGCCGGGCCGGCGAGCGCGCGGCCGCAAGGACGTTCCGCGCGCGCGGCAGCCGAAGCCGCGCTGGGGCTGCGCATCATCCCGATGGAAAGCCCCCGCGGGCTGAAAGATCCGTCGCTGGGGGCCTTGGCCGGCATCATCCCAAGCGCCGATCTGATCGTGCTGGCGGGAAAGTGCCTGGACTTCACGCTGGGATTCGGCAGCACCGGCGCCCTTGGGCAAGAGGCCCGCGTCGCGGTCATCGACCCGGACCCCGCGATGCTGGAACGCGCGGGCCGGCTGCTGGGCACGCGTCTGGTCCTGGCATTGCATGCCGACCCGGCGGCGGCGCTGGCGGCGGTGGCGGCGGCGCAACCGTCGGCCGAACGCCTTGCGTGGCGCGCCCAGGTCGATGAAGCGCTGCAAAGCCGGACGGTGAAGACGCCGTCCGCACCGACGCAGGGCGCATTGGATCCGCGCGCGCTGTGCGAGACCGTGCAGGCGTTTCTGGCGTCCGCGCCCGATCCGATCCTGATCTGCGACGGCGGCGAGTTCGGCCAATGGGCGCAAGCCTTCTGCCAGGCGCCGGTCCGCATCATCAACGGCATGTCCGGGGCGATCGGCGCAGGGGTCTGCTATGCGATCGCCGCAAAGATCGCACGGCCAGGCGCCACGGTGGTCGTCATGATGGGCGACGGCACCGCCGGGTTCCACCTGATGGAGCTGGACACGGCGGTGCGCGAAGGCGCGGCGATCACGGCGGTGATCGGCAACGACCTGCGCTGGAACGCCGAGCACCTGATTCAAATGCGCACCTACGGCCCGCAGCGGCTGATCGGGTGCGAGCTTTCTCCGGCGGCTCGCTATCACGATGTCGCCTCGGCGCTGGGCGGCGCGGGGTTTGCGGCGCACGACGCCGCAGGCCTGGCCACCGCCTTGCGCCAGGCCGCCGCCAGCGGCCTGCCAGCCTGCATCAACGTGTCTCTCGCGGGCGAGGCCGCGCCGGTTTTCCACGCAGCATCAATGCAGTCCACGACCGGTCATTGAGCTCAAGGCATCGAGCGTTGCCGCAGTCCGGTTTCGTCCCGTAGAACGACCAGGAGACATCCCATGATCAGCCTCACCGGCATCCGCCCGGGCGGGTCCGCTCGCGCCGCGTTTTGCCTGCTTCTCGCCTGTCCCGGCCTGGCCGCTGCCCAGGCTTACCCTGCCAAACCGATTCAGCTCATCGTCCCTTTCAGCGTGGGCGGCGACGCCGACATGGCGGCCCGCAATCTGTCCGCCGCCGCGCAAGGCGTTCTTGGGCAGCCGGTGGTCGTGGTCAACAAGGCCGGGGCCAACGGCGCGATCGGATCGGCCGCGGTCAAGAATGCAGCGCCCGACGGGTACACGCTGCTGATGGGACGCATTGGTTCCCAGGTCCTCCTGCCCGCGTTGCAGCCCAAGACAACGCCCTATACCTCGAAGGATTTCACGTTCATCGGGCTGCTGGAGCTGAACCCCGTGGTCTGTGTGGTGCATCCGGATAGCACGTACCGGACCATCGGCGATCTGTCCCAGGCATTGAAGGCCAGGCCCGGCAAGCTGAACTACAGCCATTCCGGCCCCGCGACCGTGCAGAACCTTGCCCCGCAACTGTTGCTCAGCAGTCTGGGGCTGAAGCCCGACGCGGCCGTCAGCGTCCCGTACAAGGGCGGCAGCGAGGTGGCCATGGCGGTACTAAGCCGCGATGTGGACTTCGCCTGCAACAACTTGAGCTCGATGACCGGAATTCTTGCGGGTGGAAAGTTGCGCGCCTTGCTGACGACGACGCCGGAACGCCTTGCGCAGTTTCCGGACATTCCGACCGCACGCGAATCGAATCTGCCGCAGCTCGAGGCCGTCATCGGCTGGAGCGGGCTGTTCGGGCCGCCGGGCATGAGCGCCGAAGCGGTGGACAAGTGGGCCTCCGCGCTTCAGCAGATCTCGAAGGACCCGAAGTGGATCGAAGGCAACGCCAACTTCGGCGGCATTCCGCATGTGTTGTCGCCCGCCGATACGGCAAAGTATGTCGATCAGGGCGCCACCATTTATGCCGAGCTGGTGGCCAAGGCGGGGTTGCAGGTCAATTAGCCGTGGGCATGCGGGGCGATGCCGGCCGCCAGGCCTTCGGCGGCCGGAATCGCCTGGCGCAGATACTGGACGAACGAGGTCACGGTCAGGGGCACGCGCGGCGTGTAGGGCCTGACTGCATAGAGCCGTTCGGCATAGTCGCCAACGACGCGCCATCCTGGCAGGACCTCGACCAGCGTGCCGCGCTGCAGCGCCTGGCCCGCGCTGAAATCCGGAAGCAGCGCGATGCCGACCGAGCCGGCGGCCGCCTCGCGCAGGACTTCACTGTTGTTGGCCGTGAAGCTGCCGCGCACCGGCACGGCGACGCGCTTGTCCCCATCAAGCGATTCGAACGACCAGGTCGCGCCGCCGCTGCGACGCAGGTAGTGCAGGCAATTGTGGCTCTCTAGATCCGTAGGCGTGCGCGGCGTGCCGTGCGCCGACAGATACTGCGGCGCGGCGACGAGCACCGAGCGCGTCTCGCAGATCAACGAGGCGACATGGGTGTCGGGCACGCCGGCGACATGCCGGATCGCCAGGTCGAATCCCTCGGTGGCCAGGGAAGCCAGGTGGTCGCTCAGCTCAAGCTGAATCCGGACGTCCGGAAAGCGCGCGAGGAAACCGGGTATCAGCGGCGCGATGACCTGGCGCCCCAAGGCGACGGGTGCCGTCACGGACAACACGCCGCGCGGGCCGTCGGACAAGTCGCGGACCGCGGAGAATCCCGCTTCGATGCGCTGGTAGGCCGACGCGGTGTGGTCGACCAGGCTTGCCCCCGCCTCGGTCAGGCTGACACTGCGCGTGGTTCGCCGCACGAGGGGAACGCCGGCCGCCTGCTCCAGTTCCACGATGCGCTGGCTGACCGACGCCTTGCTGATCTGCAGCCGGCGCGCGGCGGCCGTGAAGCTTCCGGTGTCGGCCAGCACGCCCAGGCAGTGAATGTGCGACCACAGGTCTTCCAGGCGTCTTGTCTTTGTCATGCCAATTTCCATTGTTCAGAACCGCAAACACTGAGTCCAGCCTTCTGGTCTCGACGCGCGGCGGGCGGCACGACATAGTGCCAGCACCCGCACTTCACGCTTGAGCACAGGAGAACACCATGCATGCAACCCCGCGCAGCGCCGGCGAATCCATCGCCGGACACTTTATCGCCGGAAGCCGCGTCGATGGGACAGGCGCGCGCCAGCCCATCTTCAATCCGGCCACGGGCGGCGTCACCCGTCACGTCACGCTGGCCACGCCCGACGAGGTGCAGCGCGCGGTAGCCAGCGCGCAGGCCGCTTTCCCGGCATGGGCCGACACGCCGCCGATCCGCCGTGCGCGCGTGTTGTTCAGATTTCTTGAACTGCTGAACCGCCACCGCGACGAGCTCGCTCACCTGATCACCGCCGAGCACGGCAAGGTGTTCAGCGATGCGCAAGGCGAAGTCGCGCGCGGCATCGACATTGTGGAGTTCGCCTGCGGCATTCCGCAACTGCTCAAGGGCGCGCACACCGAACAGGTTTCCACCGGCATCGACAACTGGACGTTGCGCCAGCCGCTGGGCGTCGTGGCCGGCATCACGCCTTTCAATTTTCCGGTGATGGTGCCGATGTGGATGTTTCCGGTGGCTATTGCTGCAGGCAACACGTTCGTGCTCAAGCCCAGCCCGACGGATCCCAGTGCGTCGCTGCGCATCGCCGAACTGCTGCGCGAGGCAGGTCTGCCCGATGGCGTGTTCAACGTGGTGCAGGGCGACAAGGTCGCCGTGGATGCGCTGCTGACGCATCCCCACGTGAAGGCGGTGAGCTTTGTGGGGTCCACGCCGATCGCCAATTACATCTACGAGACGGGCGCCCGCCTGGGCAAGCGCGTGCAGGCGCTGGGCGGCGCCAAGAACCATATGGTGGTGATGCCCGATGCCGATATCGATCAGGCCGTGGACGCCTTGATCGGCGCCGGATACGGGTCGGCGGGCGAGCGGTGCATGGCGATCAGCGTGGCCGTGCTGGTGGGCGACGTGGCCGACCGCCTGCTGCCCAGGCTGATCGCGCGTACGAAGGCCTTGAAGGTGCTGGACGGCGAGAACCCCGCCGCCGAAATGGGTCCGATCGTGACCCGCGCCGCGCACGAGCGCATCAGCGGCTACATCGCGCTGGGAGAGGCGGAGGGCGCGAAGCTGCTGGTCGATGGCCGAGGCTTCAACGGCACGCAGGCGGGCGAGGGGTGCGGCGACGGCTTCTGGATGGGCGGCACGTTGTTCGACCACGTCACGCCCGACATGCGCATCTACAAGGAAGAAATCTTCGGTCCGGTCCTGGGCTGCGTGCGGGTCAAGGACCTGAAGGAAGCCGTGGATCTCATCAACGCGCATGAGTTCGGCAACGGCGTCGCGTGCTTTACGCGGGACGGCAACGTGGCGCGCGAATTCGGCCGGCGCATCGAGGTCGGCATGGTAGGCATCAATGTGCCCATTCCCGTCCCGATGGCCTGGCACGGCTTTGGCGGCTGGAAGCGCAGCCTTTTTGGCGACATGCATGCCTACGGCGAAGAAGGCGTGCGCTTCTACACCCGCCAGAAGTCGATCATGCAGCGCTGGCCGGAGAGCATCGGCAAGGGCGCGGAGTTCGCGATGCCGACGGCGAAGTGATCGTGGCGGCGGGCGGCGGGCACGCGGCCGCCCGCCCGCGCCGCGGGCCGCCAGCCCGCGCGGCGCAATGCCGCTCATGCGGGCGACATCCACCCGCGGTAGATCGCGCCGGCGCCCGCGATCGCAAGCAGCACGAAGATGGATCGCTTCAGCAGTTCGGGAGAGACGCGCGTTCTGAAGCGCGAGCCGGCGTACAGGCCGATGAGCGCGACGGGCAGGAGCACGGCGGCGGCGCGCAGGATGTCCGGATTGGAGTACATCCCCGCGGCCCCGAACGCGGCCGCCCGCACGATCCCGCTCAGCAGGATCACGACCGAAATGGTTGCCCGGAATTGCTCCAGCGCGTCCAGGCGTCGCGAGAGGTAGATCGTGTAGATGGGGCCGCCGGTGCCGAACAGCGCGCTGAAGACGCCGCCGAACACCCCGAACGGAAACGCCCAGAAGGGCTTGAGCGGCGGCTTGGCGCCGCCCCGGGCGCCTCGCAGGCCCTGGATGCACACGACCAGCACGAACGCGCCCAGAAGGATCAGGGGCCAGCGGGCCCCGGCGTCGCGCAGCAGCGTGACACCCAGCGCGATGCCCAGCAGCATCCAGGGCAGCAGACGCTTGAACTCGGCCAGGCTGACGCGTCTCCAGTTTCTGCCGCCGACCAGGGCCGTGCAGGTCAGGTCAAACAGCACGACCAGCGGCACGGCCAGTTGCAGGGGAATGAATTGGACCAGCACGGGCACGGCGACCATGGCCGCGCCGAATCCCGTCATCCCGAAGACCGTGTAGGCGACGAAGATGACGGGGATGACAAACGCAAGCGATTCGGTGGGCATGGGGGGAAACAGCACCTCGATGGGCGAAACAAGGCTGGCGCTCGATGAAGCCTTGCGGTGGGTCAGCTGGCGGTGATGCCTTTCTTTTGCACCAGAGCCTGCCATTTGGCGGACTCCGCGGCAATCTCCTTTTGAAGCGCCGCGCCAGGCACGATGGTGGGGGCCATGCCCTGGTCTTGAAGGTACCGCTTCAAGCCCGGTTGCTCAACAGCCTGGTTGGCCACCGCGAGCAACCGGTCTATCGCGGCTTGCGGCGTGCCGGCAGGCGCCATCAGCGCAAACCAGCCGGTGAACTCGAAGCCGGGCACGCCGTCCTCGGCGGTGGTCGGCACGCCGGGCAGCAAGGCCGCGCGCTCCTTGCCCGTGACGGAAAGCGCGCGCAGGCGGCCACCTTTGAGCAGCGGCGCAATCGCATTGATGTTGCCGACGGCCACCTGGATGACGCCTGCCATCAGGTCCGTATAGCCGGGCCCTTCACCCTTGTACGGAACATGCATGAGTTCAATGCCGGCCGCGTCCGTGAAGGCTTCGCCGGCCATATGCGTCTGGCTGCCGACCCCTGCGGACGAAAAGCTGAGCTTGCCCGGCCGCGCCTTGGCGTAGGCAATGAGTTCCCGCGTGTTCTTGACAGGCAGTTCGGCATTGACGGTGATGACCATCGGTCCGCTTGCGACCTTGGCGATGAGGCTGAAGTCGTTGAGCGAGTAGGGCAGCTTGCTGTAGATGAACTGATTGACGGTGAACATGCTTCCCGAAGCGAGCAACAGCGTATAGCCGTCCGCGGGTGACCCGGCCACGGCCTGCGCGCCCACGCTGCCGCCGGCGCCCGCGCGGTTCTCGACGACGATGGTCTGGTTCAGGCCCTTGGCCATTTCGGAGGCGAGCGCGCGCCCCAGCAAATCGGTGGCGCCGCCCGCCGAGAACGGGATGACCATGCGGATGGCCTTGTCCGATGGCCAGTTCGCGCGCGCGGGCGCCGCCAGCCAGGGCGACAGCGCCAGTCCATATCCCATGGCCTTGATCAGACGGCGGCGTGCATACAGAAGTTGATGTTCGTCTTTCACGGTGTTGTCTCCTTCGTTCGCGGTAGGCGCGGCCCGCCGATCTGCGGGAAGGGCGGGTTTTGCCAGGCAGCAACTGTCCCTCGGGCCAGTCGGCTCGATTTTTTTTGGGGCGTCGCGGTGATTGTTGGCGGACTACTGGACTGCTGGGTTACGCACTGCTGGACTGCTGAGCTACGTACTGCGGATCAGGTATGGGGATGCGCCTCGCGTCGTCATCGGGTCTGGCTGGCGCAGACCGACTTCAATGCGTCGAGCAGCAACTGCGAAAGATGCGATCGGGGATTCTCCTGGGGCGCCAGGATGCCCAGACGGCGCTTGATGGTCGGAGAGCCGAACGGCGTGACCCGGATTCCCGCCGGGAACTCGTTGCGGCCGCGCCTGGCCGGCACCACGGATGCGCCAAGGCCATTGGCCACCATCGCAATGACGCCTTCCAGGTTGTCGATTTCCATGGTCGATCGCACCGTGATGCGCCGGCGCACCATTTCTTCCTGCACCAGATGGCCGACGCGGGCAGAGCGGTTGAATCGCACGTACGGGGTCTGCTCCAGGATCTCCTGGTCGCTGGCGCCCTGCACCGAGCGGTGCGCGATGACGACAAGCTCTTCCTCGACGAAGGGCAGGAAGTCCAGGCCGGAGCGCGGCGCATCTGGCTCGGTCACGATGGCGACATCGAGCTGGCGGTGGTAGATGGCCCGCTCCAGGTCGTGCGTCAGCCCGGTGGTGACGTGAACCTCCAGCCCATGCCCCTGCTTTTGCAGGTGGCGCAGGGCCAGCGGCAGCACACCCGACACACAGGTGTGCACACTGCCCAGCTTGAGCAGGCCGGCCGACGTCCCCTTCTTGAGCGAGGCGCTCATGCTCTCCCAGTGCGTGATCAGGTCGCGCGCGCGGTGGACCAGCGCAAGGCCCGTGTCCGTCAGGATCGGCGGGCGGCGGCTGCGGTCGAAGATCGTGATGCCCAGTTCATCCTCCAGGGCGCGGACCTGCATGCTGACGGCAGACAACGACAGGCCGATCGTGTTGCCGGCCTCGGCGAAACTGCCGTGGTCTGCGATCGCTATCAGCGTGTAGAGGGTCCGGATGTCCATGCAAGAGTCGTCCTGGTAGGGGCGCGTTGCGAAACGCGCGGGGTTCGGGCGCTACATCCCGAGCAGCCGCCGGGCGTTGCCTCCCATGACCTTCTTTAGGTTCTCCTCACGGATCGGCAAGCGCTCAAACCACTCTTTGTACCCTTGCACGGGACAGAAGGGAAACGAGCTGGCGTACAGCATGCGGTCGGACAGAAAGCTGTCGGCGGCCTTCACGTATTCCTCCCAGCCGGGCATGCGCGAAAAGTACATGTCTGGCGACAGCCACAGATTCGGCCGCCGGAAGCCCAGGTGCAGGATTTCGTTGACCCAGGGCCAGCCGCCGTGGGCGACCACGACATTGAGGTTGGGAAAATCCGTCAGGACGCGATCGGTCCGTATCGGATCGGAATAGCTCAGGTCGGGCCCCGCGGTGCCGCCGACCATCATGATCACGGGCACGCCGACGTCTTCGCAATGCCCATAGATGGGATAAAGACGCCGGTCGTCGGCGTGCATGGGAATCGGATACGAGCCCGGTTCGATGTTGATGAGCCGGAAGCCGTCCTCGATGGCCTGATTGATGGTCTGGCAGGCCTTGCGCCGGTCGGTGGGGTCGATCGAGGCCGCGCCGATGAACCGGTCGGGGTGCGCGGCCACAATGCCGCGCACGTCGTCGTTGGACACGCTGCCCAGCACGCCGGCCAGCCTGCCCACCACCACGCCGCGATCGATGCGGGCCGCCTCCATCTCTTGCAGAAGCAGGTCCATCGACTGCTGCTGGGCCGCCTTGGAGGGTTCGAATCCCACCGTCCGCGTGAAGCCGTCGCGCCGTTCTCCCGCTGAGTACATCAGCGTGTTCAGGAAGCCGCCCACGGGCGGCCGAAGCCGAAAGTCGATGATCATCGCAGTCTCTTTGAATGGAATCCGATTGGGGGCACGGCAAGGCGGCGCCTACATCACTTCGTCCTTGCGGTCGTCGGTCTCGCCGTAGCGGTGCAGCGCGGGCGGCTTCAACCCGGCATAGAGTTTTTCGATGCCGGCGTTGATCGTTTCCGCGTGCTGCCCGAAAAGCGAGTTCCCGTCCAGGTCGCTTTCGACGATGAAAGGCCCGAAGTCCTTGACTTCAAACAGCCACATGGCCTGCGCGATGCCCAGCTCATCCAGCCAATGCACCTCGCGAACCTGCTTGATGCCCCGTCCCAGCAGCGCACCCGTGCCGTAGCCGACCGTGGTCAGGTAGATGGCGCCGCCCGGCGCCAGTACCTGCTTGTAGTCATCGGCGGGCATGCCGCCCTTGCCGATCAGAATGCGGCACCCCGTCTCGCTGAGCCACCGGGGAATCCATTTGGAGAATCGGAACGACGCGGTGGCGGTGACGGCGCCCACGTTGTAGCCGCCGTGGCCGTCGGGTGCGGCGGCGGGCGAGCAGTGGAAGTTGACGTTGCTGACGGACCGAAGATCCACCGGCAGCGGCAGGCCCTCGTCCAGCACCTTCTTGTAGACGCCCTCGCGGGCCGTGTACACCAAGCCATTCAAGTACACGGCCGATCCCAGTTCAAGCTTGGCGATGTCTTCCGTCTTGGCGGGCAGGTCCAGGTGAAAGACCTTGATGTCGTCGTCGTTGTTTACCATTCGACCGTCTCCCGGCGCATGTAGGGCGTGAACCATTGGGGATCCGTGCGGTACTGGATCTCTCCGTTGGCATGAATTCGCGCGGTGGCGCGGCGCGAAGACAGACAGAACGTATGCAGGCTGATGGGCATGCCGCCGGTGTGCGTGTAGCCGCATTCGATGTGGCAGTCGACCACCATGCCGGTGCCGACGAAGCCCATCGCGCCCATGCCGATCGAGTTGCCGAGCTTCATCAGTTCAAGCTCCAGTTCGGCGACCTTGGGATCGGGATTGCGGTCGCCTACCGTGCGCAGACAGGCCGCCTGCTTGCCGAGCTGCATGCACGTGTCCTTGGAGCCGCCCAGACCGATGCCGACGATGGCGGGCTGGCACGCCAGCCCGCGCTTGCCGAATGCGATCAGGGTATCGAGCACGAAGCGCTTGATGCCGTCTATGCCGTCGCCCGGAAACAGCATGCGGTAGTCGGTGCCGAAAAGCCCGCCCTTGTGCACGGTGGTGATCTCGATCCAGTCGGCGTCCGGTTCGAACGACCATTCGATCTCCGGCGCGTTGATGCCGACGTTGTTGTTGTGGTCGGTGCGCCAGAGCGGATGGACGCGATTCGGCCGCAGCGGGATGGTGACGGTGCCTTCGGCCGTGGCGTGGCGCAGCGCGCGCTCCACGGCCACGAACCCGGCGTCCACGGATGCCTCGTTGCCGACCTTGACGTAATACCGCGGCAGTCCGGTATCGGCGCACATCGGGCGTCGGTCCTGGTCGGCGGCTTCCCAGTTGTCCATCATGGCGTGGATGACGAATCGCGGCAGCTTGCCGGTTTCCTTTTTCTGGAGCGCCTGGATGCCTTCCTTGTAGTCCTTGGGGATCTCGATTGCAGCGCGGCGCATGATTTCCAGCGCGGCTTGTTCAATCTTCTGGACGGGAATTCTCATGGTAGGTTGCCTTCAGCTTTGGGGGTTGCCTGCTTCGCCTTCGATCAGCGATTCGCCGGGCTTCACGATGTCAAAGGAAACCGGCACCATCTCCAGCTTTACGTCGCCGTCCCGCGCGCTGACGCGCGTGTAGCAGCTGGTGTGCAGGTCGCCGGGTTCGGAGAAGTCTTCGCGATAGTGCGCGCCGCGGCTGTTCTCGCGCGCCAGCGCCGACACGGTGATGACCTTGGAGATGTCGACCAGGCTTTCAAGGTTGAGCCAGTCGTGCCAGGTCAGGTTGAAGCGCCGGTCGCCGTCCGCCACGCCGATATCGCGCAGGGCGGCGCGGTGGGCGGCAATGGCGTCAAGGCCATGTTCCATGGCATCCCGATTGCGCAGCACGCCCACGTCGTCCCACATCGTCTGCGACAGCGCATCGCGCAGTTCATGGATGCGTCCGGCGCGCCGCGAAAACGGGAACTCGGCGCGTTCGACACCGCGCGCGATGACCTGCTGGTCCGGATCGCGCCAGTGGCCTTCGCGCGCGACATAGGCGGCCATCGCGTCGCCCGCGATGCCCCCGAACACCGTGGAATTGGCGACGCCGTTTCCGCCCAGCCGGTTCGCGCCATGCACGCCGCCGCAGTCTTCTCCCGCGGCATACAGGCCCGGCGAGGCGGTCGAGCCATCCACATTGAATTCAACGCCGCCCATCAGGTAGTGCGCGGTCGGCACCACTTCGACCTTGCCGCCGGCCAGGTCGAATCCGCAGTCCTTGCATCGGTTGACCATGCCGGGAAAGGTCTTGGCGACTTTCTCCGGACCCAGATGGCTCATCTGGATGTAGACGCCGCCCATCGGGCCCGTGCGTCCCGCGCGCATCTCGGCGTAGATCCCGCGGCTGACCACATCGCGCGTGGCCCGTTCGCCGCGCTTGTCGTAGTTCGTCATGAAGCGTTCGCCCTCGCCGTTGAGCAGATAGCCGCCGGCGCCGCGCAGGCCTTCTTCCAGCACCGTGCCGGTCATCCGCGTATCCGGTCCGCCCAGCAGGCCGGTGGGATGAAACTGCACCATCTCCATGTCCCTGAGCTTCAGGCCATAGCGCAATGCCATGGCCAGGCCGTCGCAGGTCTTGTCGCCGGACGGCGTGTGGTAGCGATACATGGTCGGGCCGGCACCGGTGGCCAGGAGGACGGCCTTGGCCTGCACGAAGCGATAGGTGCCCGCCCGCATGTCGATGAAGAGCACGCCCGAGATGCCCGACCCGTCGGCGGCCGGAATGAGCTCGATGGCGCGGTGCTCTTCAAGTTCTTCCACATCTAGCGCGCGTACCTGCTCCATCAGCCGGTTGATGATCTCGATGCCGGTCAGGTCCGCCTTGTGCACGGTCCGGTCGAAGCTCTGGCCGGCAAACGCCTTGGAGTGCAGCGATCCATCGGGATTGCGGTCGAAGAAGCAGCCGATCTCGTTTTCGAGTTCCCGCACGCGTTCGACCGCGCCTTCGACCAGCCGCCACGCCAGATCCTGGCGCGGCAGCCACTTGCCGCCCTCGATCGTGTCCATGAAGTGGCGCTCGACCGAGTCACCCGCGGCCAGCGCGACGTTGTAGCCGCCCTGGACCATGCGGGTACAGCCGCACTTGCCGAGCAGGCCTTTCACGGTCACCGTCACTTTCAGCGAGGGGTTTGCCTTTTTCGCGTGCAACGCGGCAAAGAGACCGGCCCCGCCGGTGCCCAGCACCAGAATGTCCGTCTTGTGGTTGTCGATACGCATATCAGATCACTCCGGCGATGAACGCCAGTCCGGTGGCCATCGAGATCGCAAATCCCCATCCGATCCAGGCAACGCGCGCGTCGCGCGGAGAGCGCCACGGCAGAAGTTCCAGCGCAAGCAGGCGCAGGCCGAAGAACATGTGAAGCGTCAGCAACAGGACCAGCCCCCATTCGCCGGCTTTCATCCACGGCATTTCCGCCAGCTTCAGGAAGGCGTCCAGCCTGGCTTCGTCCAGCGCCATGGCCAGCACGTAGAAGTGCACGGGAACGAACAGCGCCAGCGCCAGGCCGGAGAGCCGATGTCCCAGGAAGGCCCAGTACGCGCGGTGATTGCGTGCGGACCTCATCACGCCAGCCCTCCCACCGCGGCGACCGCGCGCATGCCCAGGACGAGCAGCATTGCGCCGAACGCCAAGCCGACGACGGAGGCGGCCGGCCGGCCAAGCTTGAGCCACTCGATCAGGATGTTGCGCAAGCCGATGGGGACGTGGACCGATACGCTGACCACGAACAGGCCGTAGAAGACGATCCATAGCCAGTTCCCCTCGGTGCGAGAGAGGATTTCGCCAGCCGTCAGGCCGCCGCGGACCGCATAGATCACCAGGCCGACATGCACCAGGACGAAGGGCGCCATCACCATCGCCGTAAGGCGCTGGAGCGCGAACAGACGGGCCTCCATGTCAGTCTCCCTTGAGCAGGCTGAAGATGGCGCTGCGTTTCAGCCCGGCAATGCTGCCGGTCGGGCTCAGGCTGACCGGACAGTGCTTCATGCAGCTGCCCTGCGTGTGACAGGAATTGCAGCCGCTGCCGGAGGTGGCCTTGTGCAGGACGTCCTTGGGATCGGCGTGCCGTTCGTCGTTGTAGAGCGTCCACGCGCGGTTCAGCGCCGCCGGCCCCAGGTAGTCCTTGTCCCAGGAAACCACGTCACAGGCGGCGTAGCAGACGCCGCAGTTGATGCATTCGATGGCCGCGTCGGCCAGCTTGCGCTGCTTGCTTTGCGGCAACACCTGTGCCGGCGGATCGGCGCGCGTGGCGGTGCCGACAAAGGTATTTCCGGCGCGTGCCCACTTTTGAAAGAACTCGCGCATGTCGACGACCAGGTCCTTGATCCGCGGCATGTTGCGCAAGGGCTCGATGACGATCACGCCGGCTTCCTCGACGCGGCTCACATGCGTGCGGCACGTCCAGCGCGGCGTGCCGTTGACGGTCATCGCACAGGATCCGCACACGCCAACGCGACAGGCGTAGCGGTACGAGAGGCCGGGCTCCTGCGTACGCTGGACTTCCGTCACCACGTCCAGGACGGTCTGGTTGTCACGCCACGGGACCATGTAGGTGGAGAACTTGCCGTCCTCCGTGCCTCGCGAAATGCGAACCGTCAGTTGCTTCGGGTTCGCGGAGTGCTTCGTATCCATTTTCCGTCCTCAAGCGGCATGCTGCGCCCATGAACAGAATTCTGGAACTTGCGATTCCCTGAAGCAATACAGATTTGGTTGATATTTGTTGAACTTATTTCGGGTGGCCCGAGGGGTGGCGCGTGGCGCTGCGCGGTTGCCGCGACGCGGTAGATTCAGCGGTTTGCGATGACGCAGTGCGTCAATGCCGCTTGCCGCGGCTTGTCATGGCGACGCGCGACGCGGCAACCACCGCCAGAACACCCCGGCCGCGACCAAGCCCAACGTCCCCACCCCAAACGATGCGCCGCCCAGCGATAACAGCGCCGTCAGCGCCGACAACGCCACCGGCCCGCCGCTTGCGCCCAGATCGGCCATGAAGCGCCAGATGCCCAGGAACTGCGTGCGCGCGCCCGGCGGGGCGGCATCGGCGCCCAGCGTCATCACGATGCCCGAGCCGATGCCGTTGCCAAAGCCCAGCAGCAGCGACACCAGGATGAAGCTCGTCACGCCGCTGGTCAGCGGGATCGCCATCAGGCTCAGCCCCATCAGCAGGGTGCACGGCAGCGCCACCCACAGGCGGCCGCGCTGGTCCATCACCTTGCCCGCGGGATAGAACACGGACATGTCCACCGCGGCAACCAGCCCGTAGACGAGGGACGTGGTGGTGGCGTCCAGGCCGAGGTGGTCCGCCCAAAGCGGTATCACCACCTGGCGCGATGCCCGCAGGGCGCTGATCAGCATCACGCCCACGCCCAGCGTGGCGTACACGCTGCGATGATCGCGCGCGACCTCGCCGATGCGGGCGCGCGGCTTGCCAGCCGCCTTGACGTGAACGGGTTCGATGTCCGGCGCCTTGATGGCGATGAATCCCGCGCCGAGCATCGCGCAGACGGCGATCCAATACGCGCCATCCAGGCCCAGAAAGTGGATCAGCGCCGCGCCCGCGAAGGGGCCGATGAAAGTGCCGATCCGCGTCGTGCCGCCCAGCGTGGACAGGGCGCGCGCGCGGTAGGCCAGCGGCACGACCTCGATCATGTAGCTCTGCCGCGCCAGCTGGAACACCGATTGCGCGCATCCCTGCATCAGCATGGCCAGCGCCAGCACCCAGAGATGCGGCACGCCAATGACCAGCAGCAGTCCGGCCACGCTGAGCAGCGCGGCGCCGGCCATGGCGCGTTTTTCGCCGAATCGCTCGGTGATGAGCGCCGACGGAATGTTCGAGAGCAGCGAGCCGACGCCGATCAGGGCGGCGATGAGGCCGGCGGCCGCGAAGGACGCGCCTTGCTCCCGCGCGGTGAGCGCGATGACGGGAAGGATCGCGCCGTTGCTGATGCCGTAAAGCAGCGACGGACCGAACGCCGGCACGGCGATCTGCTTCAGATTGAACGATTCGGGATGCGACATGAGGGGGCGTGGGTGCGCCGGACGGCGCGGCGGTCATCGATGCGGAATCCCGTGAGTGTATCGAAAGGCCTTCGTGCCCGCCTATTAACGCTATCCGCCCACCGCCCGGCAGAACGCCTGCGCATCGCCGTCGATGATGACGCCGGACGGCAGATAGCCCTCGCGCTGCTTCGTGGCGCGAAGTTGCTGCGCCAGGGCCGCATCACCGCCGACCGCGTACGCGAAGACGCGCACGGATTGCGCGGCGGCGTCGCGCAGCAATTGGGGGTTAGCGGCCAGCGTCAGCGCGTCCACGTGCACGCCGACGGGGGCGCCGACGGTGGCGGACAGGTCGGCCAGCCACTGGCGCGTCAGTTTGGGCGCGGCGGCGCGCTGCGAAACGTATTTGCCTAGCGGATTCGCGCCCACCGACTCCGCGTGGCGCGGGTCGAACACGATCAGGCCCAGATAACCCTGCCGGTCGGTGCCGCGCACGCAGCGCAGCGCCTCGGGGAAGGCGGACGTGATCATCCAGTTGCCGTGCGGCAGCGCGGCCTTCATGCCGGCGACCAGCTTGGACACCGGCGCGCAATCGCGGTAGATGACCTTCAGTTCCGCATTGAAGGTCTTGGCGGGCTGCGCGGCCGCGACGCGTAGCGCATCAGTCAGGAACGGCGGGGGCGTCCCGCCACCCGCGCCCGTCAGCCTGGCGTCGCGCCATTGGTCGCTGGACAGTTGCAGCACGGCCTTGCGCCCAACGCCGCTCACCGTCCTGCCGGTCAGCAGATCGTGATGCAGCACCCAGGTGCCGTCCTTCAGGCGCTGCATGTCGATTTCGACGCCATCCCACGCGCCGGCGTAGGCCGCGCGAATCGAGGCCAGCGAATTCTCAGGCAGCGCGGGCGCGCCGCGATGCGCATGGACCTGCATGCCCAGGCAGGCGGCGCTGGCGCCGGACCAGGGCAGCGCGGCGGCCAGCACCGCGGCAATCAGACGGCTAGCTCGCATGGCCGTGGTATCCAAACCGGAAGCCGCCCAGCACGTAGGTGCGCACGGCCTCGTTGAAGGGGTAGGTGTAGGCCTGCCCCACCACGATCACGTGCGCCACGTTGGCCAGCACGCGGCGGCGCAGCGCCTGGCCGATCGATTCGTCATCGCGGCCGCCTTCCACGCGCGACATTTGCTGGAAGAGGTCGCTTTGCGTGACGCCGTTCTGCATGAACGAGAACGCGGTCCAGACGCAGGCCAGCGTCAGGACCAGCGCCAGGCCCGCGGCCCGCGTCGCGGTGCGTCCCGGCTGCTGGCCGGCGGGCGTGCGCAGCCAGACGATGAGCTTGACGATCAGGTACAGCAGCTTGCCGAAGTGGCCCACCGCGCCCAGCAATGAAAACAGCAGCGCGACGGGCGGCACGATGGCCGCGCGCGCGGCGTCTTGGCCCAGCTGGTAATGCTGGCCGCCGCGCGAAAAATCCGCGCTGCTCGCCGAAAAGCGCGGCAGGGCTTCGTCCACCGCGCGGTCCAGCATGCCGTCGTACAGCCGCTTGAAGCCGGCGGCGTCGGTGTAGTTGGGCGCGACGTTCATGGTGGCCGGCACCATCAAGGTCTGGCGCAGCAGCTTCTGCACGCCGGGCCGCGCCACGAAATCTTCGTACGACAGACCCGGCGGGATGGCGTCTCCTTCGACGTGCACCGTGCGGCTGCGCATCGTTTTCCAGTATTGCTGCGCGACGGCTTCGTTGAAGGTGGCGCGGTCGTGCGGTTGCCAGCCCGCAGGCACGGGAATGCGCTTGCGCACGTCCTGCACCACGCGGCCCTGATAGCGGGCGGGCACGCTTTCCGGGGTCCAGCCGCGGCGCGACAGGTTGCGGCGGTAATCGCCCCAGGCGCGGTCCTGTTCGCGCGCAAGGCCGATGTCCGATGCCACCGGCACGCCCGCGTACTTCTTCCAGCGCTCGGCCACGGACTGCATCACGCTGGTGTAGACCTGGTGATACCCCCGAATGCCCGGCGCCGTCATGCGGACTTCGCGGTCATCGAAGGTGAAGGTCTTCATCTGGCGTTGCAGGTCGGTGCGGATGACCTGCCGCTTCTTGGGTTCGACCTTCTCGTCCAGGTTGTCGATGTTGGACAGCAGCACCTGGAACACCGCCAGAAACGCCTTGCCTTCGGGGCGCGCGTAGACGCCATCGTCGACCAGCCCATCCAGATGCAGGTCGCCCTGCACCAGCGATCGTTGCAGCAGTCCGGCGTTGGTGGCAACGCGGCGGAACTCGCCGTCGCGCGAGTCGACCAGCACGTTCACCATCATCTTGATGGCGCTGAAGACGACCAGCGCCGTCACCACGCAGGCAACGGCAATCTTCAGGGATGACGGCCGGCCGCCGGTGGCAAGCCGCCGCGCCAGCATCAGTTGCAGCACGACCAGCGCCGCGGCGATGCCGGACAGGGTGCGGCCGAAGAATTCCAGTTCCTCGATGTCGTGCGGCGTCGCGCGGCTGCCCACCACATCGAGCAGCCGGGCGTTGAACCCGAGTTCAAAACTCAGGTAGATGACCGTCAGGACGATCAGGAAGAGGATCTGGCGAATCTGGGCCTGGCGCACGTTCAATCCCTCAGATCCAGGCGGGTCGAGGTGATTTCCTCGTCGGGCAGGTCCAGCTTGGCGGGCGTGCGCGACGCCGTGCCGGAGCGGGCCGGCGCGGGCGTGTCGCCCGCCGGCACCCGTTGCGGGGGCGGTGGCACGACGCGGCCTGCGCTGGCCGCGCCGCTGGCCGTCTGGGTTTGCACCGCTGCGGGAGCG
This sequence comes from Achromobacter sp. GbtcB20, assembly GCF_019091095.1. Taxonomy (NCBI): domain Bacteria; kingdom Pseudomonadati; phylum Pseudomonadota; class Betaproteobacteria; order Burkholderiales; family Alcaligenaceae; genus Achromobacter; species Achromobacter sp. GbtcB20. Next base: position 132,306 of record NZ_JAGXJZ010000017.1, read on the forward strand.
TCGGGGGCGGTGCGCCGGTTCGGCCGGTTGCCACTGGCGGGCTTTGCCGCCTTGCCCGGCCGGGCGGCCGGCGCGGCGGGCGGGGGATAGACGCCATGCAGCCGGATCGAATCCATGTACCCGGGCGGATACAGCGATTCGTCGGCGAACGGCTTGGCGCGCGGATTCAATCCGGCCACCGCCTTCACGTTGCCGCGGCGCATGCGGCCGTCCTGCGTGTATACGAAGCGTTCGATCGACGAACCCTTGGGGAAGTCGAAAGTCAGGGCGCTGCGGTCATCCTGGACCAGCACGACCGGCCGGTCGCGGCAATTGCCCACGTCCCACGACAGCACGTCGGACCCTTCGATGGCCAGCACGCTGTAGCGGTAATCGCAATTGCGGCGCTGGGTCTCGATCACGACCACCGTGCGCGAGCCGACGTTCTCGGTGCGCGCGATGCGCGCCGATTCCACGTTGTTGATCGGCACCACGCGCTGGTTGCCCGACAGCTTGACCGAGAAGTTCTTGCCTTCGCGCCGCAAGGTGCCCAGCCCGCCATCCTGCAAGGGAAACTGGCCGATCTCGGTGCCGAACAGGGCGGCGGTGTCCACGCCGTACACGAGGTTGCCCCGCGAATTGGTCTTGACGGCGCAGGCGGACAAGCCTGCAAGGAGCAGCACGCTGGCCGCAAGGCGAAGGAGCAACGAACGGGAATCGGACAGGCGCATCGACATCATGTTGGAGGCAGAAAAAATTGGCGCCTCTTGGGCGCCATTTTCATCAAAGCCCTGCAATGTATCGCAAAGTTACAACGCAGGGCCAGACTTGTTTCAATTGCGCGGCGCGGGCGCGCGTCAGTTGGCGGCCTGCTTGAACTCCATCGACAGCTTGACCAGTTCGTGCACGCCATGGCGCACGGCCGACACGCAGCGCGCCGCGATGCCGCGCAGCAGGGCGAGGTCGGGCAGGGTGTCGGGGGCGGCCACGAAGCTCTCCACCGACGCCGACACGCGTGCGGGGCGGTCGGCGCTTTCGGGCGCCAGCGTCAGCTTGATGGCCTTGCAGCGGTTGTTCACGACGTTGATGACCTCCAGGAACTGGTCGCGCGTCAGGTCCAGTTCGTCGGCCTGCACGAAGCTGGGGTAGACCAGGCGCAGGAACTCGGGGTCTGCGTCGCTCAGGCTGAAGTACATGATGCCCAGATCGGGATGCTTGAAGACCACGTCGCCTTGATCGTCCTGGCTGGCGACCAGGCCCAGTTCTTCTTGCACGAGGGTCTGGTACAGGGCGGACAGCGGGGTAGGGGTGGACATGTTTGAAGGCTCCGTTCTTGATGGTGGGAAATATCGGCAGGTGGAAGTGGCGGTTTGCGTTCCAGCAGGCGGGGCTGAAAAGGCGAGCCCTTGACCATGGCTACGCGCCGATTCGGAAAAGGTTCGAAAAAAGTTGGGGCGAAGCATAAACCGGAACCCGAAAGGGCAATCGCCAAAAAAGACCCAAAAAAAATCGAACCTTCTGTTCGGTGCGCGCGTAGCGACAAGTACCGGCCTTCGCGCCTCACCCTCACAAGGAAAGACCATGCAGGACAAAGCACAAGACGTATTGGCGCAGGCCAGGACCCATGCGGCGCGTTGGACGGCGATCGCGGCGCGGCGCGTCAACCGCGGCGACGCGGCGGGCGCAATGCTGTTCCTGCTGGGCTCGACGCTCTTTGCCGTCATTACCGTGCGCATGATGGGATCGGCCGCCAGCATGAGCTTCTACGACATGCTTCGCCTGCAGAACGGCGCCAGCCTGCAGGGCGCAATCGCCGGGCAGGGGGCGGGCGCGGGCGTGTATGCCGTGTTGTGGCTGCTGGCCGTTGCCGGGCCGCTGCTGCCTTCGCTTCTGGAACATCGCGCGGCGCGCCTGGGCTATTTCGCGCCGCTGGCGTTGTGGGCCATTGCGCTGGCGGGCGTGGTTTCGCAAGTGCGGGAAGTCATGGACGCGACGCGCCAGTTCGCGGGTTTCATGGGCAGTTCGCGCGCCAGCCGCAGCTTGGCGGGCGACATGGCGTCCAACCTGTGGAACAGCCTGTCGTTCGGATTCGGCTTCTATCTGTGCGGGGCCATCGCCATCGCCTTTACCGTCCGCGGCATCGCCGCGATGCGCCGCCGCGCTTGATTTTCCGCCCCTGCGCAGCTAAGGTGCCGCAGCTCCCAGAATCCGAATCATGAATACGCTCGATTCCAAGCGTTACGTCATCAATAACGTTGACGCGCTGCTGCGCATCCTGCACGCCGACCCGCGCTACGCGCTGGCGTTTCGCAACAAGGCCGAGCAGCACATCACGCTGAAGCTGCGCAGGAAATTCTTCAATGCACCGCCGGAAGGCGTGGTGGATGCGTTCAATAACGCGCTCATGAAGTTCCTGCAGACGCGCTCCTTCAAGGACGAAGCCCTGTTGCACGGCCAGCCCGAGGGCGGATGGACGGCGCACGAGCTGGCGGTCAGCAAGCTGGGCGGCTACCTGTACCGCGGATCGCTGCATGAATTGATCCAGATCCATCGCCGCACGCGGCACGAAGTGCACTTGACTGGCCCGCAGGGCAATGAGGAAGGGGAGGACGCGGCGCTCGGCGATGCGCGGCACGTGGCCGATCCTTCCGAGTTCAACGACCCGGCGCGCGCCTACGAGCACCTGTCGATCATCAAGCGCATGCGCGATTGCATCAACAAACTCAGCGACACGCTGCGTACCACCATGTTCCTGTATCTGGACGACATGCCGATGGAACAGATCGCGCGGCAGCAGGACCTGCACGTGCCCACCGTGAAGAGCCGCCTGCACGCCGCGCGCAAGCTGGTGACCGACTGCACGCGTAAAGGAATGGACTGATGATGCCCGAAGACCGAGTGCTGACCTATCTGTCGGGCGACATGGATCCGGATGCCCGCCGGTCCTTCGAAGCGGACCTCGCGCGCGATCCCGCGCTGCGGGCAGAGCTTGAGGCGTGGCGCAACCTTGCCCAAGCCCGCCAGCTGGCGCACAACGAGATCGGACAGGCCGAGCGCGATGCCGCCTTTCTGCGCGCGCTAGCGCAGCAGCGTCCCCGGAACGCGCCAGCCTCCCGCGCGCGCCGGCTGTGGCAGTGGCTGTGGCCCACGCCCGCCAGCCCCTTGATGTCATTGGGCTGGGCTCTGGCGATCGTGCTGTCCGTCGTGGTGGCGCAACAGGCGCCCGTCGGTCCGGACGTTGGCGGCGCTGCGCCCGATGCGGTGCTGACGCGCGGGGGCGCCTCGTGCCCGCGCCTGGTGGTGGACCTGCCCGACGCGTTGACCGCCCGGCAACTGCGCAACACCCTGTCCCAGTACGCCGTGTCCATCGTCGACGGCCCCGATGCGGACGGCCGGTACGTCCTGGCCGCCTCGCGCGAGTCGTCGCTGCGAGATGCCGCGGCGGCGCTGGGCGCGCTGTCCGCCACGGCAGCGCCGTCCGGCGCCTGCCCCACCCCTTAAAGCCCCCCCTTTGAAACCCCGTTCGCGAACCCTCATGAAGCGCATCGACCCACCCGCCCGTGCCGGCGCACCCATTTCGCGCGCACACCCCCTCGTGCGGCGGCGTCTGCTGACGGCGTTGCTTGGCGCCGCCCTGAGCGGCGGACCGGCGACCGCCGTGTGGGCGGCGGGCAGCAACGCCAGGGGGCTGAACAATCGGAACATGGTGGACGACGACCCGCCGCCTTCGGCCGCGCCGTCGCACCCGCCCGCCACGCCCGCGCCGGCGCCGGATGATGGCCCCGCCGCCAGCGCGGCGGCGTCCAACGCCGAATCCAATGCGCCCTCCCAGGCGGACCCCGAGGCGGCGTCCAATCCGACTGCTGTCCGGCGCCGTTACGCGCTGGTGATCGGCAACGCCCGCTACGCCGTGCCGGCCAACGCGCTCGTCAACCCGGTCAACGACGCGCGCCTGATCGCCGAGGCGCTGCGCCAGCGAAGCATCGATGTGACGCTGCTCACGGATCTGACCACCGCGCAGATGGAAGCCGCCGTCGACGAATTCGCCGATCGCGCCGCCGGCGGGGATCTGGCGCTGATGTACTTCGCCGGACACGCCGTCGCCGTGGACGACGTGAACTATCTGTTTGGCGTGGACCTGCCGTTGCCGCTGGGCGACGTGCGCATCCGCACGGCGCAGCAAAGCTCGCTAAGCCTGCGACGCGTATCGCAGGCGCTGCGGCGCGCCAACGTGCGCGCGCGCCTGATGGTGCTGGACGCCTGCCGCACCAACCTGACGCGCGGCACGCCTGCCGCCGGCCTGGTGCATGCCGTGCCCGCGGGCGGGGAGCTGATCGCGTTTTCGACGCAGCCCGGGGCGACCGCCGAGGACGGCTTCGGCAATCAAGGGCCGCGTCACAGCCCTTATGCGTACTACTTTGCGCAGGGCCTGCGCGCGCTGCCCGGCACGGCGCCCGTGGAAACCTTCTTCAAGCAGTTGACCGCCGACGTGCAGGTGGCCACCGCCTACCGGCAGATTCCGCACTACGCGAGCAGCCTGGTCGGCACGGTGACCTTCACGACGCTGGCGGACGGGCAGACGCCCGCGACGCCCGGCGGATCCGGCGGCCAGACCGCGCAGGGCCGCGGCCCGTCGCCCACCCTGGGCCGCGACCTGATCAAGGCGCGCATGAGCGCGTGGGAATACGAGATCGAGCGGGGCGCCCAGTATGTGGATGAACCCCGGCTCGCGTCGCTGCAGGCGCGCGCCAAGGCGGGCGACGTGGTCGCCATGACCACCTTGGGCCTGATCGCCGAGAACGGCGAGCACGTGCAACAGAACTACCCCGTCGCCGCCCGCTGGTACCAGCGCGCCGCCGACCAGGGCTTCGCACCCGCGCAGACCTACCTGGGCGAACTGACCGGCATGGGCCGCGGCGTGCCCAAGAACTACGCCGTGGCCGAACGCCTGTTCCGCGACGCGGCCGAGGCGGGGCACCGGCGCGCGGCGCTGGACTTGCTGGACGTGCGCGCGCGCATGGGCGAACCGATCGACCCGCGCGAATGGGCCCGGGTGCTGCAAGACGCGGCGCTCAATCCCGTGGGCTTTCCGATGCCGGGCGGGGCGCCCATCCAGGGTCTGCCGGACATGCCGTGGATGCGCGCGCTGGGCGTGCGTCCCGGCCAGCCTTGAGATTCGTGCACTGGGTCGGACGGCACGGTCGTGCTTTCGAGCAGGGGCAAGAGGGCAGTGACGTTTGAAAACTACGCTACCGCGATGCGAGTCTGAAGCTGAAGCGAGGGCGTGCGGGCGGTGGCGATGTCGCCCCGTTCTCTGCTGCCGACGTGCAAGAAAGGTCCGGAATCTTTGCCGCAAGCACCGAGAAGTTCCGCCTTTGACTCCAGGCTTGCCGGTCGCCAATGACGTAAAGGCGGCTTTTCGCTCGGCTGACTGCCACGTTGAGCAGATTCGGCTTTTGCGCGGCCCAGTCCTTGGCGCCGGGGTTCTGCGGGTTGCCACCCAGAACCAGGATGACGACGTCGGCTTCCTTGCCTTGGGTCGTGTGGATGGTGCCAGTTCTCTTGGTACTGAGTCCGACTT
>NZ_JAGXJZ010000170.1:0-595 GCF_019091095.1 Achromobacter sp. GbtcB20
CCGCGCGCCGCATGGGTATCCGTACCGTCGCCGTGTATTCCGAAGCGGACGCCGGATCGAAGCACGTGGCGGTCTGCGATGAGGCGGTGTTGATCGGGCCGGCGCCGGCCAAGGAAAGCTACCTGCGCGGAGAGAAGATCATCGAGGTCGCGCTGGCCACCGGCGCCCAGGCGATCCACCCGGGCTACGGCTTCCTGTCGGAGAACGCCGAGTTCGCCGAAGCGTGCGAAAAGGCCGGCCTGGTCTTCATCGGGCCGCCGGGTTCCTCGATGCGCGCGATGGGTTCGAAGTCGGCTGCAAAACAACTGATGGAGGCTGCCCGCGTGCCGCTGGTGCCGGGCTACCACGGCGACAACCAGGACCCCGATTTCCTGCGCGACCAGGCCGACCGCATCGGCTATCCGGTACTGCTCAAGGCCAGCGCCGGCGGCGGCGGCAAGGGCATGCGCGTGGTCGAGCGCAGCGAGGACTTCGTCGCCGCGCTGGCCTCGTGCAAGCGCGAGGCGATCAGTTCCTTCGGCGACGACAAGGTGCTGGTCGAGAAATACCTGATCCGTCCGCGCCACATCGAGATCCAGGTGTTCGCCGACAAGCT
>NZ_JAGXJZ010000171.1:0-595 GCF_019091095.1 Achromobacter sp. GbtcB20
AGGATGCCCAGGGTTCCGATGGTTGCCAACAAGGCGTCGAGCATAGGGTCCTCACATCATGGTCAAGGGTGCGGCGTTGCCGCAAGCGTTCGCCTGGACCGGAGGAAGGCGCGGCATTGCGCCGGCGCCCGAGTCCTTCCTGCGACCGTTCCCGCCCAGGAAAGGGGGAATCGTCGTGTCCATGGGGGGATCTTAGGGCCGGGGCGATTCCTTGGCAATCTGGCAATTCCGGTGCTAGACTTCGGCAATTCCGAATGCTGGAGACCACGATGCGCTTCGACCTGACCGACCTGCGGGTATTCCTGAGCGTGGTCGAGTGCGGCAGCCTGACCGGCGGCGCGCGCACCATGCACCTGGCGCTGGCCTCGGTCAGCGAGCGCATCGCGGGGATGGAAGCGACGCTGGGCGCGCCGCTGCTGGAGCGTAACCGGCGCGGGGTGCGCGCCACCGCCGCCGGCGAAGCCCTGGTCCGCCATGCGCGCATCGCCCTCGGCCAGGTCGAGCAGAGGCGCGGCGAACGGCGCACCTATGCCAGCGGCCTGAAGGGCCGCATCCGCCTGCTGGCGAATCCCGCCGCCATGGCCGACTTCCTGCC
>NZ_JAGXJZ010000172.1:0-594 GCF_019091095.1 Achromobacter sp. GbtcB20
TTCGATTTCGGCAATTTTTGGTTCAAGGGTCAGAAGATTGGCACCGGCCAAGCCAACGTCAAGCATTACAACCGTTATTTGGCAAAGTTGATCCATAAAGGTAAAGCAACGCCTTCGCAGATCATTTCACACCAGCTTGGACTAGATGATGCACCGACTGCCTATCGGAATTTTGATAAACGTGCGGAAGGGTGGACCAAAGTCGTGCTAAAACCTAATAAATAAGGAAAATATTATTTATAGGCGCATGTTAAAAGACGATTTGTAAATTCAAAGTAGATAGGTTCTACAATAAACGGGCTCTCGCGCAATTTTATTTCATTTAGGGATATTAAAGAGAGAAGATTGCGCGGAAGAACTTTGTTAGTTTCCAGTTTGATTAGCTTTGTTGCGTAAATTAGGCCTGACCAAGCTACTAGATGTTTAGTTTCGTGCGATCATTTACCTCGTCGTAGCTGGCCTTTTTTCCGTGCAAAAGCTATGCTGGGCGACTTGATTGCTGGGTTCAGCAGTCCCGGCATTCAATCGCACCAGGAGCAGTTGGCAGCATGAGTTCACGCATTCACCCGCAAGCCCGTACCACCCCGAAAATCC
>NZ_JAGXJZ010000173.1:0-593 GCF_019091095.1 Achromobacter sp. GbtcB20
GGTGCCGCCGGCGCGCCACTGCCACTGGTTGCCGGCTTGCTCGTTCCAGTTCTGGACCAGGCCGCGCAGCACGAACCCGTTCGGGTCGCGCAAGGCGTTCGCGCTGCCCGGCGTGGTGACGGCATTGTAGCCGCCGTGGCCGTCGGCGCCGACCGCATACACGCTGGAGCTGGCGCCCGGGATCTGCTGGTCGACGATGATGGTGTCGTTGACGAACTTCGAGCGGGTATGGGCCAGGTGGGTCTTCACCGTCAGCGGCCCGTTCGCGTAGCGCAGCGCGAGGTTCAGGTAATTGGTGCGGGTGCGCTCGTCCTGGCCCCAGGTGCTGGTGGCCATGTAGGGGTCCCAGTCATAGGCGCCCGGGCCGAACTGGGCGGCGGCGGCATCGGCCGACAGGATGGGGCAGATCGTGCCGCGCGGCGTGTTGCAGTGGCTGCCCTGCGGCGCCAGCACCGCGTTGGTCAGGCGCGGCGCCCAGGTGACGATGTCGAGGATGTAGTTGACCGCGTTGCGGCCCTGGTAGCCCATGCCCAGGTACTGCGCGCTGGCTTGCAGTTGCGGGCTGATCTTCCACTGGAAGGCGCCGTGGATGC
>NZ_JAGXJZ010000174.1:0-593 GCF_019091095.1 Achromobacter sp. GbtcB20
CGACCCGAGATCGAGAACACGCCTTCGACTGGCATCAGGAAGGCGCCGTCAACAGCGCGCTCTGGCGTCGGGATGTAGGTGTCCAGGGCTTCTGCCAGGCGGATGATGCACTCTTCGCCCATTTCGCCAGGCTGGCCTTCCAGGGCCATACGTGCCGAACCCTTGATGATCGGCAGGTCGTCGCCAGGGAACTCGTACTTCGACAGGAGTTCGCGAACTTCCATTTCGACCAGTTCCAGCAGTTCTGCGTCGTCGACCAGGTCGCACTTGTTCAGGAACACGATGATGTACGGAACGCCAACCTGACGCGCCAGCAGGATGTGCTCGCGGGTCTGTGGCATCGGGCCGTCAGCGGCCGAGCACACCAGGATCGCGCCGTCCATCTGCGCGGCACCGGTAATCATGTTCTTGATGTAGTCGGCGTGGCCTGGGCAGTCGACGTGCGCGTAGTGGCGCGATTCGGTTTCGTACTCGACGTGCGCGGTGTTGATGGTGATGCCACGTGCCTTCTCTTCCGGAGCCGCGTCGATCTGGTCGTACGCCTTGGCTTCGCCGCCGAACTTCTTCGACAGAACGGTTGCGATTGCAGCCGT
>NZ_JAGXJZ010000175.1:0-590 GCF_019091095.1 Achromobacter sp. GbtcB20
ACCAGGCGCAGGGGCAGCCAGGCCGCGAAGTTGAGCCAGACGATCAGGGCCCAGGTTTCCTTCGGGCCCCAGGACCAGTAGCCGCCCCAGGCCTCGGCCGCCCACAGCGCGCCCAGGATGGTGGCCACCGTGAAGAAGGCGAAGCCGATCGAAATCGCCTTGTACATGACGTGGTCCAGCACTTCGAGCGACGGCAGGCGGTCGGCCAGGATGCCGTGGGATTTCAGCAGGTAGGCGGTGCCGACCATCGCCGCCAGGGCGAAGGTGCCGTAGCCGATGAAGTTGGCCGGCACGTGGATCTTCATCCACCAGCTCTGCAGCGCCGGCACCAGCGGCTGGATCGTGGCGGCGTCGCGCGACACCGTGTACCAGAGCAGGAAGCCCACCGACGCGCCGATGATCAGGAGCACGAAGGCGCCCAGCTGGCGCGTCGCGTAGCGCTCCTCGTAATACAGGTAGAACAGCGCCGTGATCAGCGCGAACAGGATGAACACCTCGTACAGGTTCGACACCGGGATGTGGCCGACGTCGGGCCCGATCAGGTAGGACTCGAACCAGCGCACCATCATGCCGGTGAAGCCCAGCACCAC
>NZ_JAGXJZ010000176.1:0-584 GCF_019091095.1 Achromobacter sp. GbtcB20
CCGTGATAGAACGTATGCTGCACACGCCCCCGACCTTCACGCCGCTGATGGCGGCGCAAGCCCATCCCGACCCGCTCACTTTCCTGTTCCACCACGGCCGCCTGCTGGTGCGCGAAGCCGACCTCGCGCTGCCCGACGCCGCCGCGCTGTCCGCGCTCGATCTCGACCCGGCGCTCCTGCAGCCGGTCGGCCTGCTGGGCGAGCGCTATTGCCAGGCCGGCTGGAGCGAGCGCGAGGAGGCGCCGCCGGGCTATGCCTGGCGCGGCCTGCGTTCGCTGTTCTTCGGCGACATGGACGAAGCGCTGATGGGCGTGGCCGGGCGCGCGGCCCAGATCGCCGAATGGGCGCGCACCCACCGCTACTGCGGCGCCTGCGCCCATCCGATGGAACGCCTGTGGCACGAGCGCAGTTTTAAATGCACCCACTGCGGCCACCTGGCCTACCCGCGCATTTCGCCGGCGATGATGGTCCTGATCAAGAACGGCGACAAGGTGCTGCTGGCGCTGCACCACGCGTCGGCGGCGAAGCGCTTCACGCCGCTGGCGGGTTTCCTGGAGGCAGGCGAATCGATCGAGGAAGCGATC
>NZ_JAGXJZ010000177.1:0-582 GCF_019091095.1 Achromobacter sp. GbtcB20
ACCGGCGTCAGGTCCTTGTCCACGTCGTACGGCAGGCGCTTGAAGAGCGGGGGGTTGACCGCCAGCGTGTTGATGTTGCCGTCGCCGACCATCGCCACGACCGCCCCCTCGCCCTGCAGCCGGCGCACGAAGTCCAGCTTCTGGTCCGGCAGCTGGCCGCCCGCCGCGACCTTGACGCCGAGCCGGCTCGCCACCGCCGCCACCGTGCGCGCGTCGTCGCCGCTGAGCAGGACCACGGTCTTGCCGGCGGCCTCGAAGCGGCGCACCACCTCGAGCGCCTCGGGCCGCAAGCCGTCGGCGATGTCGAAGCGCGCCAGCCAGGCGCCGGCGCTGCCGAGCCAGACGGCGCTGCCCTCGCCGTCGGGCGCAAGCGGCGGCGCATCGCCCGCCAACGCCGCGACGAAGGCCGCCCCGCCGAGGCGGTAGCGCAGGCCGTCGATCTCGCCCTCCAATCCCTGCCCGACCGTGTAGGCGACACCGCTGGCCTGGGCCGTCGCCGACGGCGCCGCGGCGCGGATCGCCTGCGCCAGCGGGTGGGCGCTGCCCGCTTCCAGCGCGGCGGCGATCGCCAGCGCCCGGTCC
>NZ_JAGXJZ010000178.1:0-581 GCF_019091095.1 Achromobacter sp. GbtcB20
GAACTTCGTCGGCGCCTGGCTGCACTGGCTCTACATGTTCCGCGATCGGCCGACCGATCCGGTATGGAGCTGGACGGTGATCGTGTTGTCTGGGATCGGCGTGGTCGCGGCCTTCACCGGCGCGCTGAACGGCATCTGGCGCTGGCGCTTTGCGGGCACGTACAAGAGCGGGTCGAAGTCGCCTTTCCGGGAAACTTACCTGCGCTGGCATCACATCCTCGGGCTGGTGTTCGGCACGGTGCTGCTGACCTGGATCTTCAGCGGCCTCATGTCGATGAATCCGCTTGGCGTCTTCGATGCCAAGGGGGCGCGGCCGGATGCAGGGGCGTACGAAGGCGGCAGCGTCGCTTCCGTGCGCCTGCCTGTGGACGTTCCGCAGGTGCTGGGAATGTTGTCGGCGCAAGGCTTCCGGACGGGCGAGCTGGAGTGGCGGGTGCTGGCTGGAGAACCGTATATCCTGGCGCGCGATAGTCGGGGAGACACGAGGCTGGTGCTGGCCGCAGCCGGCGTTTTGACTGTGCTGGAGCGCTGGCCCGAGCATCGCCTGGTCGAGGCGGCGCGGTGCCTGATGCCGGCGCCGA
>NZ_JAGXJZ010000179.1:0-580 GCF_019091095.1 Achromobacter sp. GbtcB20
GCAGGCGCTCCAGGTGCAGCGGCGTCGAATAGCCCTTGTGCTGGTCGAAGCAGTATTGCGGGTACTCTTCGTGCAGGCGCACCAGCAGCGCATCGCGCGCGGTCTTGGCCAGGATGGACGCGGCCGAGATCGCGTGGCACTTGTCGTCGCCCTCGACGATGGCGTGGGCGCGGATGTCCATGGTCGGGCAGCGGTTGCCGTCGATCAGGGCAATGGTCGGCACGGTCCGCAGGGCCTCGACCGCGCGGCGCATCGCCAGCATGGTCGCGTGCAGGATGTTCAGGCTGTCGATCTCCTCGCAGGAGCATTCGGCGATGGCCCAGGCGATCGCGTTTTCCTTGATCTGCGGAGCCAGCTCGTCGCGGCGCGCCTCGGTCAGCTTCTTCGAGTCGCGCAGGCCCTCGATCGGGCGCTTCGGGTCGAGGATGACGGCGGCCGCGAACACAGGCCCGGCCAGCGGGCCGCGGCCGGCCTCGTCGACGCCGCAGACGATATCGAGGTCGGTAAACGGCCGCAGCCTGGGCGGCAAGCCGGGGTAGAAATTGATACGCTTCTTGCTCATTTGTCTGATTCTATGACG
>NZ_JAGXJZ010000018.1:0-133562 GCF_019091095.1 Achromobacter sp. GbtcB20
GTCTGAATAAATTCAAACCAGGTCATACGTCGCTACTCAAAGGAAGTGAGGTATGTTCTTAAACTTGACGTCTAAGGTACTTCACTTCTAGTGAGCACTTGATTTCTTGTGCTTGCGATAAGGCCGAAACCCAATCGCTGCACTCGCATCAAGCGCCCACACTTATCGGTTGTTTAGTTGTTAAAGAGCGGTACTGCTAAATTCCGTACTACTGGTTTCTGCCCTCAACTTTGGCCAACTTCGCTTTCGCGTCGTCGCTGTCGTTGCAGCAGAGAAACGAGATTATGAAGAAGTTTTTATCGCTTGTCAAGTCAGCTTCGCTTTTGCTTTACGCCGTTGCGTCACTTACTTGCGGCGACCTCTTCAGGTCTCGCCAGGACTTTCGTCCTGCCCTAGCAGTTATTGAAACGTCAGGGTAAACCCTAATTTTTCAGTAACTGCCAAGCCCAAAACTATAGCACAATTTATGCAGATCTTGCAACTGGCTTCTGCCTGATTTGCGTCGATCCTTGCAATAACCGCTTGGCGCTCATTACTGATTGCCGCTGCGGCAGGTGAAAGTGGGTTGCCCCGTTACCTGTTGCACTTGCTTGGCTTCGCGTCTCAAAACTGTCTGAGCGGCGAAGGAGCGAGACTATAGCACAGAATTTTGGACTGTCATGCCAGTGACGCAAAATTTTGGGTGTGTCGTCGGTGGCGAGAAGCCGCCGACCACGGGTAACGCGATTCGCTGTCTCTCTCTCTCTATATATATAGCGAACCAGTGCGAAGCCCGTGGGTGGTAGGCGGCGGACGCGGCGGGCGGGACCACTTACCAGCGCAGGTGATGATTGTTGCGCAACCGTGCGAGATCGCGGCTCAGGGCGACTTCGTTCACCAGCCATTGGGGCGCGCCCACGTCATTGAGCAGGTGGGTATCCATGTCTTGTGCGAGGTTGCGCATACGCCGCTCGTTGCGGCGAGCACAGTACGCGTTCCACAGGCGGGTCATGAAACTGCGGTCTGGCGCCTGGGCGCTTTCCAGCACGGCGACCGGTTCGGCGTTGGCCAGTTTGGCTTTGGGGGGTGCACCGGCCAAGGTGACAGGCGGCATGAAAGGCTGAGCGGTCATCACGGGCTCCTTTTGCTTATCCGTTTTGGTAAGCGTAGTCGCCCAATTTCCGCCTGAAAATCGAATTGTTTTGGCATGATCGGTAAGCTAAGATGACCAGTCGAATTCCAGCCTGGATCTGCCATGCGATTGCCCCTCAATACGCTTCCTGCGTTTCGCGTTGTCGCGGAATTGCAGAATCTTCGCGCTGCGGCGGAGCGCCTTCACCTTACACATAGCGCGGTCAGCCAGCAGATCAAGGTGCTGGAAGAGCAGATTGGTTTTCCGCTCTTCGAGCGCAGCGGGCGCGGCATCGTCCTCAACTCCGCGGGCGCGGCACTTCTGTGCAGCGTGCAAGGCGCCATGGCGCTGCTCGATGAAGGGCTTATGGCTGCGAGCGCGGCTGCGTCCGGCAGCGAGCAAAGGCTGCGGGTGTCCGTGCTGCCTTCGTTTGCCCAGCGGTGGTTGCTTCCGCGCATGGCGCGTTGGCGCGCACGGCATCCCGGCCTGGCGTTGGAGATCGAGACGTCCCAGCAATTGGTCGACTTGTTGCGCGACGGCTTTCATGCCGCGCTTCGAATCGGGCAAGGGCCCTGGCCCGGGGTGGAATCGGAGCCGCTGTTCGATGTGCCCTTGCCGCTCATCGTGCTTGCTTCGCCCGAGACGATGGCCGCCCTGCCCGACAACTCCCCCCAAACGTTGGCGCGCCAACCGCTGCTGGGCGAACGTGAGCTATGGCAGCATTGGTTTGCTGCAGCCGGATTTCCGACGCAGGTCACGCCTGTGGCGTCATTCAACGATGCGGGGATGATGCTGCAAGCAGCTGAGCAGGGGCTGGGAATTACGTTGGGCCGAGAACTGCTGGCGGCGGATGCGCTGTGCGCGGGGCGGCTTGTGCAGGTGTCGCCGGTGCGCGTGCACTACGAATTGGCGCAGACCTATCACCTGGTCTATCGGCCAAGCTTGCGGGACTGGGCGCCCCTGGCCGAGTTCAAGCAGTGGCTGCGCGACGAACTGGAAATTTCGCGCCAGACTCTGGTGACCTCCAAGTCCGAGGACGAGGCCTAGTAAAAAAAAGGTAAAGCAGCGTGCAGCCGCTTTACCTTGACCAAAACACGGCGTCCGGCAGGACCTAGCCTCAAACAGCCTGGGTTCGCTTCGCTCGAAACCCAGGCGGACGCCGCGACGGCGGCAGTCAATCTTCAGTCCCGCATCAGGCGACCTTGCGGGCGGATGCGGCGACCGGCTGCATCGAGTCGGTTTCGTTGAACCGCTGGTGCCACGAGAACGCTTCTTCGAGCAGATGCGGCGTCTGGCCGCCGCGTTCGCAGGCGCGGTCGAAGTAGTCTTGCAGCGCGTCGCGGTAAGACGGATGCACGCAGTTCTGGATGATGGCCCGCGCGCGCTCGCGCGGGGCGAGACCGCGCAGGTCGGCCAGACCGCATTCCGTGACCAGCACATCGACATCGTGCTCGGTGTGATCGACGTGGGACACCATCGGGACCACGCTGGAGATGTCGCCACTCTTGGCCATCGACTTGGACACGAAGATCGAGATATGCGCGTTGCGGGCGAAGTCGCCTGAGCCGCCAATGCCGTTCATCATGTGCGTGCCGCCCACGTGCGTGGAATTCACGTTGCCGTAAATGTCGAATTCCAGCGCCGTATTGATGGCAATGATGCCAAGGCGCCGCACGATTTCAGGCGCGTTGCTGATCTCTTGCGGGCGCAGCACGATGCGCTGGCGGTAGTGTTCCATGTTGGCGAGGATCTTTTCATACACCGGCTTGGACACGGTGATGGAGGACGCCGATGCGAATGCGAGCTTGCCCTGGTCGAGGAGCTCGATGGCGCTGTCCTGCAGCACCTCGGAGTACATGACCAGGTTCTCGAAGTCTGATGACTCGAAGCCGTGCAATACCGCATTGGCGATGGTGCCGATGCCAGCCTGCAGCGGCAGCAGCGAATTGGTCAGACGGCCGGCGTTGACTTCGCCGCGCAGGAATTGGTTGATGTGGCCCGCGATCGCGCTGGTTTCTGCATCGGGCGGCAGCGCGTTGGAGGGGCTGTCGGGCTCTTGCGTGATGACGATGGCGGCGATGCGGGAAGGATCCACTTCGATGAAGGGCTGGCCGATGCGCTGGTCTGCCGACACCAGGCCGATGGGCTGGCGGGCGGGACGACCGCCGGGGATGTAGATGTCGTGCAGACCTTCGATGGCCGCGGGCACGCTCGTGTTCAGTTCGACGATGATCTTGTCGGCCTGTTGCACGAACGACGCCGAATTGCCCACCGACATCGTCGGCACGATCGCGCCGGTTTCGGTGATGGCGGCGGCCTCGATGATGGCCACGTTGATGGGGCCCAGGTGACCGGCCCGCAATTGTTCCACCGTTTCGGACAGGTGCTGGTCGATGAAGGCGATTTCGCCTTGATTGATCTTGCGGCGCAGGGTCGTGTCGACCTGGAACGGCAGGCGCCGTGCGAGCGCATTGGCCTGCGCCAGCATCTTGTCAGTGTCGTGCCCGAGCGATGCGCCGGTGATCAAGGTGATGGAGAGCGGCTCGCGTTCGGCTCGCGCGGCCAGCGCGGCGGGCACCGACTTACAGTCGCCCGCCCGGGTAAATCCGCTCATTCCGACGGTCATTCCGTCCTGAATCAGTAAGGCGGCCTGTTCGGCTGTGGTGATCCGGGCGTGCAGTTCTGGGTTGCGGATCCGGTCGAAAGGCATGTTGTCTCCAAATTCAAAGGCTTGCGGCTTAGGGCCGGGCGCGGCGAAGGATCTTCAGCGCCCGGGCACCGTCTGACGCGGCGTTTCCCGAGGTTCCAAGGGCCGCGGATGCGGGCGATGGAACGATTTTTCGGCAGTATAGGAACGCGGGCGGAAATCTCGTAATGACTTAAAATCATCCCATTCAGTCGTTTTTTTCATCATTTGCGTTTTTGTCGCGCATCGCGCGAAGGGGCCAGCTTTCCCATGGACGTGCGCGCTTTGCGGTATTTCGTGGAAACCGTCCGCCATGCCAGCTTCACGCAGGCAGCCAAGGCGCTGTTCGTCACGCAGTCCACGGTGAGCAAGATGATCCGGCAGCTGGAAGAAGAAGCCGGCACGCCGCTACTGATTCGCGATGGGCATACGGCCCGCCCCACCGATACAGGCCGGGTCATGTACCAGCGCGGTCTGCAGGTGCTGGAGACCATGCGCCAGCTGTCGGAAGAACTGCGGCAAACCGCGGACCTGAGGCGCGGCGCGCTGGAGGTGGGCATTCCTCCGATGATCAATCTGCTGTTCACGCCGGTGGTCAAGCGGTTTCGTGAATTGCATCCCGGCATTCATCTGACACTTCGCGAAGGGACCGGCCAGGCCGTGGAAGGCCTGGTGGCCAGCGGCGAACTGGAGGTCGGAGCCACCATCCTGCCGGTCGCCCCCGACGGCGGCCTGGTTGCACAAGCGTTTGGCAGCTATCCGATTTGGGTGATTGGACCGCCCGACGCGCCATGGTCCGGAAAGACCTCGTTGCCGCTGAGCGCGTTGCGCGACGCGCGGCTGCTGATTCCCACCGACGACTTCGCGATCACCCGGCGGTTGCGCCAGGCGTTTGCCGATGCGGGACTGCAGCCCAGCATCGCGGCGCAGAGCGCTCACTGGGATTTCCTGGTGGCGATGGCGTCGGCAGGGCTGGGGGTGGCCCTGCTTCCCGAACCCCTGATGCAGCGGATGAAGACTCGGGGCCTTAGCACCGCCAAGCTGGCGAAGTCCGGCATGCAGTGGGAAGTTGGGCATATCTGGCTGCAATCCGGCTATCTGTCGTTTGCCGCCCGCGCCTGGCTGGAAGTGTGCGATGCCGTGCTGGGCAAGCCTCGGAGCCGGGCGGCGCGCGCGCCCCAAGGATCTGGGAGTTGAATCCAAACGTTCGGCTCGTAAACAGGGGTTGCGAGGGCGGCCATCGCCGACCGCGGGCGACGCCCAAGCGCCGCAAATCCGGCCCCGTTTTTATGCCCGCCAACGGCAATATTCACCGTGCAGGCATGAGCTCTGAAATTTAGGGACGCAACAGCATTTTTGTTGCAACGGACAGCCGGGCGGCTTGTTATGCTGCCGCCTCGACGCGAGCAACTCGCCCCAAGAACATGATCCCCACCACGTACCCTCTGCTCATGCGCGCCCGCCTCGTTCGCGCGCCCAACCTGGCGGCGCTGCTTGCCGCGCTGCTGCTGGTGTTCAGCTTGCTGCCCGCCTTTGCGGCGCCGCCCGCCACCCCAGCCGACACCGAAGCCGTACTGGCCGCCGCGCGTAAACAGATCGACGAGATCCGCAAGCAGATCCCCGACCAAACGGACGACGCCGTGCTGCTCAAACAGCGTGGCGAAGCGCTGGATATTCAATCGAAAGCGGATGCCGCCACGGAGGCGCTGACGCCCCAGCTTGCCAGCGTGACCGCGCGCCTGAGCGAACTGGGCACGCCGCCGGACGGCGCCAAGGAAGCGCCCGATGTGGCGGCACAGCGCACGCAGCTTGAGAAAAACAGCCGCGCCCTGGACGCGCAACTCAAGCTGGCGCGGCTACTGTCGGTAGACGCCGGACAGACCGCCGAACAGATATCGGCCCAGCGGCGCAAGCAGTTCCAGGCGCGCCTGGGTGAGCGTCGCGATTCCTTCCTGTCTGGCCAGTTCTGGACCGAATTCCGCCAGGAATTCCCCCGGGATCTGGAGCGGCTGGAAGCCCTGCGCGATGACCTCACCACCGCCGTCGGACAAACGCCCAAGTGGGGCTGGCTGCTGCTCGCCGTCGTCGCCGGTCTGGCGATTGCACTGCGCGTCTGGGTTGGCCGTTACCTGCTGCAGTTGACGGCAACGCGCGTGCCGCCTGGCCGGTTGCGCCGTTCTTTCCTGGCCGTGGCCCTCGTCGCGCTGTCGGTCGCGACGCCCGGCGTGATCGCCTTGCTGATCCAGGCCGGCCTGGACTGGCGGTCGCAACTTTCAGACCGCACCGCGTCACTCCTGACCAACCTGGTGGCGACCGTGTGTTTTGGCGGGTTCGTTTCGGGGCTGGGCTTCGCGCTGCTGTCAACCAAGCGTCCTTCCTGGCGCCTGCCCCCGGTCAGCGACATCGTGGCGAACCGCCTGCGCTGGCTCCCCGGCACGCTGGGCGTGCTGGTGGTCCTGATCTGGCTCGCCGAAAGGTTGCCCGTGCTGCTCGACGCCAGCCTGACGACGACCATTACGCTGACCGGCATCGTGGGCGTGCTGAGCATGGCGATGCTGGCCGCCGTATTGGCGATCAGCCGTCGCCTGCGCCGGCAGGTCATGCAGGACAGCGAAGCGCCGATCCCGCTGTGGGTCTCGCTGATGCTGGCCGCCATCTGGACGGTGCTGATCGTCAGCCTTGCCAGCCTGCTGGCGGGTTACGTGGCGTTTGGCAGCTTCCTGGTCAAGCAGGTGTTGTGGGTGCTGATCGTGCTGGCCTCGGCCTACCTGGCCTCCACGCTGATCGAGGACGGTTTCAGCACACTGCTGGGGACGGCGCACCGCGAGGGTGGCGAAGGCGAAGGGCCAAGCATGCGCGATCAGGCCGCGGTGCTGCTGTCGGGCCTTGGCCGCGTGGCGATCGCGCTGCTCGCCATCATTCTGGTGCTGGCGCCGTTCGGCGAGGCGCCGATGGATCTGGTGCAGCGCTTTGACCAGCTGCGTAAAGGTCTGGCCATCGGTGAGGCACAGATCCGCCCGGGCGCGGTGCTGCAGGCGCTGATCGTGCTGGCGCTGTCGTTGCTGAGCGTCAAGATGCTCAAGCGCTGGCTCTCGAACCGCTACCTACCCACGACCGAACTGGATCCCGGCATGCAGTTGTCTGCCGCGACGCTCTTCGGCTACGGCGGTTTCGTGCTGGCTGTGGCGTTGTCGCTGTCCGCGGCCGGGATCGGTCTGGAACGGGTCGCGTGGATTGCGAGCGCGCTATCGGTGGGTATCGGTTTCGGCCTTCAGGCCGTCGTGCAGAATTTCGTGTCGGGTCTGATCCTGCTTGCCGAGCGGCCGGTGAAGGTGGGCGACTGGGTGTCGCTCGGCGGCGTGGAAGGCGACATCCTGCGCATCAACGTGCGCGCCACCGAGATCCAGATGGGCGACCGGTCCACGGTGATCGTGCCCAATTCCGAATTCGTGACGAAGACGGTGCGCAACGTGACGCGGTCCAACCCGCTTGGGCTGGTGCAGATCAAGCTGCCCATGCCGCTATCGACGGATGCCGAAAAGGTGCGCGAGCTGATGCTGCAGGCCTTTGCCGATCACGAGGACGTGTTGGAATCGCCTGCGCCCAACGTATTCCTGGACGGGATCGATGCAGGCCACCTGGTCTTCAACGCGCGGGGCTACGTGTCCTCGCCCCGTGCGGCGTACGGCGTGCGAAGCGCGCTGCTGTTCACGGTGCTCAAGCGGCTGGACGAGGCCAAGCTCGAAGTGTCGTCGCCGCCGACGATGCTGATTGCGGCGGCACCGGAGCCCGCACAGGCGCCTGCGCCCATCGCGGTAGCCCCGCCCGCTTCACCCTGATTGCCCGCACGGCCGCCCGGCCTCGGCCCCGCCGTCTCAGCCGGGCGAATACAGGTCGGCAAACTGCTGACGCTCCAGGCGGGGATTGCGCAGCGGCGGCGCGGTAAATGCCGCGCTGCGAGCCGACATCACGGGATAGCCTTGCGGCGCCTGCGCCTGGGGCGCGACGGGCACGGCGCCCGCGGTCTGGACGGGCGTTTGCGGCGCGACCTGCGCCACCGCGCCGCTGTCGAACCGGTGATCCGCCGTCGTCAAGGCCGGATTGGTGCACAGTCCCTGCGCCACCAGTGCCGCCTTGGTGCGGTCGTCGGTCTGGCACAGGATATCGATGGCTGCCGTTTCCAGACGCCGCGAGCGGTCCGCGTCCTTGGTCGACGCCGCCGCCTGCATCGTGCGCTCGAAGTTGCGGCGAAGGCTGCATTTTTGGTCTTCGATCGGAATCGCAACGTTCATCCCGAATCCCACGACGGAACCGCCGCCGCCCGCCGACACCATGCAGCTGTCGGACGAGAACGAGCCGTAGAAGCTCTGGCCGCCGACCGGCGGCGCGCTGCGCAACGTGCTGGTGCCGCTATTGCTGGAATTGAGCGTGATGCCCTGGTTGTTGCCCGCATTGGTCGACCCGGACGATGCCGAGGTCGAGGAGCTGGACGTGCTGGTCTGCGCCCCCGCCGACATGGCGGCAAGCGACAGGGAAATGGCTAGAACTATGGTCTTCATGATGTCCCCTCGCCCGGACGGCCGAAGCCGTCCGGATAATTCGGTCAGCGATTGAACCCGCCGACATGGCCCACCGCGCCGATGCCGTGTATCGACCCGAAAGCGCCGATGTTCGCTGCATGGAACGTCCCCGTCGCCGATGCGCTCGTTTCCGTCTTGCCGAATGTGGCGCCGCCGTTCGCGATGCTGTCGCCGACCATGATCGGCGCGTTGCCCGACACATGCCCGTAAGACTCGCTATTGGCGTATTGCCGTGTGCTGGTGACGACTTGCGTGCCGTCGCGGCTGAACGTGCCGCCGACCTCCGCGATGCCGCCCGTGCTGCCGAACGACGTCTGGCTCGATGAGCCGTAACCGTTGATCTGGGTGGCGACCACCGAACTGCCGGTGGAGATGGATGACGCGGTACCGTTGATGGCGCCGGCGTGGCCGGTTACCGAACCTCCGGCCTGGCCCGGGCCAGTGGCGTAAGCCGATGCGGCGAACAATGACAACGCGGCGACTGCTGCGAGCTTTTTCATTTGAGCTCCTCCTGATCCGTCTGCACGGATGCACAGGTGCCGGAGACCGACCGGCGCGGACCGTTACTCCCCCAGGTACTGCGCCCGTCCAGGGCCAGGGCGTGGGACTTTCGTATTGGTACGGAATGATTGCGCCGTCCTAGGCAGGTCGGTATCGGTTAAACGAACGATCGGGTCTTTCTGGCCGATGGACGCGCGAATTACACAAACCTGAAAGAGGAGATGCCGGCCCCATGCAGCCATGCGTATGGATGACGCCAAGCGTGCGCGAAGACCCGCCGTCGGGCCGGCTGTCAGCTCAAAGGATGGGTGTGCGCGCGGGCGGCTCGCGCATGATATCTAGCGCGCAAGAGGGCGAGCCCCCTCTTGCGCCAGGCGCAGCCACCAGCCGGTCTCGCGCCGCGCCAGCATCAGGTCCACGGCCACCATGGCCAGCAGGAACCCGCACTCGGCCAGATTCAGATTGGCGACAACTTGATAGGTCGCCAGCAGGGCGATGCCGGTGACGCCGGCAAGATATGCGGGCCAAGCGGGCGGCACCCCGGACGCGACGGCTCGCGGGCGGCGCGACAGGCACAACCACGCCACCAGCGGCAGGCTCAGCATCGACAGAGGGATGTAAATGGCGATGGCCGACAGCAGCACGTCGACCGCGAACTGGGTATGCAGGAACAGGGACATCAATACGATCATGCCGACGCCCACATACCAGAGCAGGCGAAGGGAAATGAGACGAGTCAAGGTAACGGCTCGGTGATTCATCAATCGGACTGGAAGCGGAAATTTCGGCCATACTACTCCCGGCCTTGCCCCCCCTCCCCCTTCAATTGGAGACAAAACCATGATTCAGGAGATTGCCAGCATCCACGTCCGCGAAGGACAGGAAGCGCTGTTCGAAGCCGGTGTGACTCAGGCGAAGCCGCTTTTTCTGCGCGCCAAGGGTTGCCATGGCATGGAACTGTACCGCAGCATCGAGCAGCCGCAGCGTTACACGCTGGTGGTGGACTGGGAAACGGTCGAAAACCACATGGTGGATTTCCGCGAGTCGCCCGATTTCCAGGAATGGCGCAAGCTGGTGGGCGGCTTTTTCGTCGAGCCGCCCCAGGTGCACCACGAACAGAAAGTGATCTGAACGCCTCTGCGGCGGGCCGGGCGGCAGCACCGCCCGGCGCTAATCTTGCGGCGGCTCGTCGTATTTTCGCGCGCTGCGCCGGAACGCGTCGGCAGGGTACTTGCTGGCGTTCTTCACCATCTTGCCGGCAACCGCCTGCGAGATATCGATGCCCAGTTGATCCGCCAACGCCACCAGGTACATCTGCACATCGGCGATCTCGTCAGCGGCATCCGCAAGTCGGGCAGCAGGCAGATTTCGGGACTCGTCTTCACTTAGCCACTGAAACAGCGAAACCAGCTCGCCGGTTTCGCCCGCCAGGGCCATGGCCAGATTCTTGGGCGAATGGAATTGCTCCCATTCGCGTTCGGCCGTGAACTGGCGCAAGGCAAGCCGGATCTTTTCCAGGTCTGACATGAGCACTCCCCCAGGAATGGCGCCTTGCTACACCGATGCCAGGCGAGCGCTGGCCGCCAGCGCAACCGCAACCGTCGTGCGCACGTCGGCCAACGCCCGGTGGGTGGGCTGCGAAGCGCCCACGTGCCGCGCCAGGATGTCGAGCTTGTGCGACGTCAGCTCGGGCCACGCGCGGCGCGCCAGCGCCAACGTGCAGTGGGTGGCGTTCGAGAAAGGCATCCCCGTCTGGTCTGCCGCCGCGCTGAGGAAGCGCCGATCGAACGAGGCATTGTGGAAAAACACCGGCAGGTCCTCGACAAACGCCAGGAACGAAGAAAAGGCCTGCGCGACCGGTATGCCGTCGCGATCGACTTCGGCCTGCGTGATGCCGGTAAGGCGCGAAATGAAGGAGGGCACGCGTGCGCAGGTCCGCACGACCTGTGTGTACTCGTTCACCACGGCGCCGCCCTCGCCAACCCTGACCGCCGCGAATTCAAGGATTTCGCAACTGGCAGTGGACAGGCCGGTCGTTTCAAGGTCGGCCACGATGAACGGGCCGCCCAACGCGTCAAGGGCTTGCGTGACCGCGGCCTGAGCTCGGGCCGCCGGCCGGGAGGGGCGTGCCGGTGATGCGCCGCTCGAAGGCGCGCGCCGATAGAAAAAGCTCACGGGCCTACTCCGCGGGGTGCAGCGCGGCGAAGCGGTCCGAACCGTCGGCAAGCTTGCCAAAGAACAGCTCGGCCGGTCGCACCCACAGACCGCGCGCATGCGGCCAAAGATGTTCGTACACCACCATCGATTCCTCGGTCTCGGAATGGCGGGCAGTGCCAACATAGCGATACAGGCCGCCCTTGTAGTGGCGGTGCGTGGCAAGTGCCAGGGCTTCGGATTCGGTCATGGACATCGGCGGCAAATGGCGTGGCCCGCGGCGGAAACTGCCCGCGCGGGCCCCGGAGGATCGGCAATGCCGTCTTTATAGCGCAATCGGGACCCGCTTCGCGCGGGCGCGGCCTCGTCACGCGGCGCGCAGACGTGCCGTGGCCTCGACGCGGGTTTCGGTCAGGTCTTCGGTGACGCCGGCCAGCTTGGCCGATTGCGCGAGCGACACATCAACGACCTGACCCATGATTTCGGTGACGCGGCGCGATGAGGCGACTATTCCCTCCATTGTTCCTCCTGCTGACTGGACGTGCACCGCGCCGCCTTCGACCTGCGCGACCGACGTCGTGATGAGCGCCTTGATTTCCTTGGCGGCGGCGGCGCTGCTCTGCGCCAGGTTGCGGACTTCGGACGCGACGACCGCGAACCCCTTGCCGTGTTCGCCCGCGCGCGCCGCTTCGACCGCGGCGTTCAGCGCCAGGATGTTGGTCTGGAATGCGATGCCGTCCATGACCCCGATGACTCCGGAAATTCGGCGCGAACTGCCGGTGATGGCTTCCATCGTGGCCACCACCTCGCGCATCGTGTCGCCACCGGTTTCCGCGACGCGGCTTGCGTCCTGCGCAAGGCTGTTGGCCTGCCGCGCCCGTTCGGCGTTCTCCGTCAGGCCTTGCACGGCGACCTGCAACGTCTGCGCCGCCGTAAACCGCTTGGTAATGTCGGTGGCAAATTTCACGACCTTGAAGGGCCAGCCCTGCGCGTCGAAGATCGGGTTGTAGCTGGCTTCGATCCACACCTGGCGGCCGCCCTTGCCCAGGCGCATGTACTGACCCGTGTCATGTTCGCCATTGCGCAGTCTGCGCCAGAAATCCTTGTAGGCCGTGCTTCTTGCCTCGTCGGCAGGTACGAACATGCTGTGGTGCCGGCCCAGCACCTCGTCCGCGCGATAGCCCACCGCATTGAGGAACAAGTCGTTGGCGCGCATGATGGTGCCGTCCAGTTCGAACTCGATGATCGCCTGGACCTTGGAGATCGCTGCGAGCTGGCCTTCGGAATCCGCCTGCCGGTGTTGCTGCTCGGTGATGTCCGTGGCGTACTTGATGACCTTCAGTGGCTGCCCGCGCTTGTCAAAGATGGGGTTGTAGGACGCCTGCAGCCAGACATCCGATCCGTCTTTGCGAATTCGCCGGTAGCGGCCGGAATCATGGGCGCCCTGCCCCAGCCTTTCCCAGAAGGCCGCATACTGCGCCGACCCGCGCTCTTGCGGCGCGATGAACATGCGATGGTGTTGTCCCTGGATCTCGTCGAGCACATAGCCCATGGTGTCCAGGAAATTCTGGTTGGCCGTCAGGATGTGGCCGTTCAGATCAAACTCGATGACCGCCTGCGATTTATGGATCGCGTCGATTTGTCCGAGCAGATCTGCTTTGTCGGTACTGCGGTATCCACGGATGAAGCGGCCAAGAGTATGCCAAAGCATGGTGACCTCCAGGGGTGAGTTTGCCGGCGTGCCTGGTACACGTGTATCTAATAGATACTATTAATCCCAAATTATCACGACTCATCGCGTTTTTTGGGATCGGTCCAAAATAAATCCAAATCGTCGTCATGACGCACACCCGGGTAATCCCGGGTTCAAGCCGCATCCAGCTCGCGATATTGACGGAAAATCCCTTCGCCAAATGGAAGACGGCGTCCGCTTGCAAAATACGCCTGCAATTCGGGCAGCGCAGTCACGCGTTCGTGCAGCGCAAACACATTGGGATAATCCGCCGCCACCGTGGCCATGCGTTTGGGAAAGGCGTACAACAGCCCGTCGACCAGGTGATACAAGGACAGGTCGACATATGTCCATTTGCCGCCACCCGCCAGCCAGGCATCCGTCCCGTCCAGCAGCCGCTCGAAGTATCCCAAAAACTTCGGAATACGCTCTTCGCGAAAGACCCGGGCGCGACGAGCAGCCTCTTCCTTCTGGTCTTCGTAATAATCGCTGGCGGAAATGGGGTGATGGGTGTCGTGCGCTTCGGCCACCATGTCGGCGATCGTGAGTTGCAGCTGATTTACCCACAATCGTCCTTCGAGCGATTCAGGGGCAAGGCCATGTTTCTCGCCAAGGAAAAGCAGGATGTTGGCCGTCTGCCCCAGCGTCATTTTTCCGGCCACCAGATAAGGCGGGGCAAACGGCGGATGCTTGCGGGCGGATCGCATGTCCTCGATCAACGTGCCTTCGTCGGCGCCCGGATCACGCGCCCGCTCCCGATAAGGAATGCCGCCCGCTTCCAGCGCCAGGCGCACGAATTCTCCCCGTCCGGGAATGCCATCCCAATACCAAAGGTCGTAAGTCATACGGTCTCCTTTCAGTTGGCGCAGCCGAATCTGCAGTCTGCAGCCGCAGCCGGCTGTTAGCAAGACGCATGCCGCAGACGCGAAAAAACGCGGCGATAAAAAAACGCGCAGACGGCGGGCCTGCGCGTTTTCGTGGGAGGGGCGTGTGCTTACCCCTGCGCCGCGTCTTCGAGAATCAATTCGGCGCCACGTTCGGCCACCATCATGACAGCGGCCTGCGTGTTGCCGGAAACCATTTTCGGCATGACCGACGCATCCACCACGCGCAGGCCCGTCAGCCCATTGACCCGCAAACGCACGTCGGTGACGGCCGCCGCATCCGTCCCCATGCGGCAGGTGCCGATGGGGTGATAGATGGTCTGACCGTTGCGCCGGGCGAAATCCAGCCATTCGTCGTCGGTGTCCACATCCGGCCCCGGGCTGATTTCCGCTTGCACATAGCGCTGCATGGCGGGCCGGCCCACGATGCGCCGGGCCACCTGCATGCCGCCCACCAGGCTATCGCGGTCGACCTGCGCGGACAGGAAGTTGGGCCGGATGGCAGGTCCGGCCATGGGGTCGGGCGACTTGATGTGAATGGACCCGACCGACTCGGGACGCAGCTGGGCCACGCCGATGGTCATACCCGGGTGGCGATCCAGAATGCGTTCGGCCGCGTTGGCGTAACTGGCGTGCACAAAGAAAAACTGCACGTCCGGCGTGGGCAGGCCGGGACGGCTTTTCACGAAGCCATGCACCAACCCCGTGCCGAGCGTCAGGATGCCTTTGCGGCTCAGGTAATAGCGCGCCACCTGCTGCGCCAGCCGCCAGCCGCGCGACATCTCGTTCAAGGTCACCGTGTTCTTGACGCGCCAGTTCATGCGCGTGGCGAAGTGGTCGATGTAGTTTTCGCCCACCGACGGCTGCGCGTGCACGAGGTCGATGCCATGCGTCTTCAACAGGGCCGGATTGCCCACGCCGGACAATTCGAGCAATTGCGGCGACTGCACCGCGCCCATGCAGAGCAACGTTTCGCGGCGCGCGCGCACCGTGTGCTCCTGACCGTTCTTGCGATAGGCCACGCCGACGCAGCGCTTTCCTTCGAATACCAGCCTCGTGACGTGGGCGCCGCATTCGACGCTGAGATTGCGACGGCCGGCCGCCGGTTTCAGGTAGCCGTCCACGACGCTCCAGCGCCGGCCACGGTGCTGGAGCACCTGGTAATAGCCCACGCCTTCCTGGTCGCCACTGTTGTAATCCGGGTTGAACGGCTGGCCGTCTTCGCGCGCGGCCTGCAGGAAGGCATCCGACACGGGGAAGCGTTCGGCGACCTCTTCGAGGTGCATCGGCCCGTCCTTGCCGCGGTGCTCGCCCCCCGGCGCGTAGTTCTCGATCTTGCGGTAGATGCGCTCGGCCACGTCGCGGCCCCAACCTGCCGCGCCGGCCGCCACCCAGCCGTCGTAATCCTGGGGCTGGCCACGCACGTAGATCATGCCGTTGATGAGCGTCGATCCACCCAAGCCCTTGCCGCGCGGCACGGCGATGACCCGGCCGTGGACGTTGTCCTCGGGCTCGGTCGCAAAGCGCCAGTTGTATTGCGGATCGACCAGCAGCTTGGAAAAGCCCGCTGGAATCGGAATCCACATGCTGCGCGCCTCGTGGCCGGCTTCCAGCAGCAATACGCGATACCTGCCATCCGCACTGAGGCGGTTGGCCAGGATGCAGCCGGCCGTTCCGCCGCCCGCGATGATGAAATCGTAGTCGCCCATCTTTTTCCACCGGGTTCCGGATATGCGCCGCGCGCCTAGCGCGCGGCCGTCACGCCCAGCGTTTCCACCATCAGTTCGATCTGGCAGGCCAGCATCGGCGCGCCGTAATGGACCTTGCAGCCTCGCGCCTGCGCTGCGACGAGCAACGCGGTGTCCTTGGGCTGCATGATGACCTCGCAGACCAGTTGATCCGCCGTCAGGCGGCTGGCGTCCAGCGGCAGCGGATCGCCTTCCTTCATGCCCAACGACGTGCCGTTGACGACCAGGTCATGGCCGGACGGATCGGCGTTGCCCACTGAAATCTGCGCGTCCGGATGCAGCGACAGGATGCGGGCCTTGAGGTCCTCGGCCTTGGCCGGCGTGCGGTTGGCGATGGTCAGGCGCGACACGCCAGCCTGCACGAGTGCAAAGCCGATCGCGTTGGCCGCGCCGCCCGCGCCGGCCAGATAGACGCTCTTGCCTTCCGGCGAGACGCCGCAACTGCGCAGACCACGGACAAAACCTTCGCCGTCCAGCATATGGGCCACCAGACGCCCATCGGCCTCGCGCCGCAGGACGTTGGCCGCGCCGATCTTGCGCGCGACAGGCGTGGCGTCGTCGGCCAATTCCAGGATGGCCGTCTTGTGCGGCACCGTGACGATCACGCCTCCCAGGTTTTCCAGCCGGCGCAGGCCTTCAACCACGGCAGCAAGGTTGTCCGGCCGCGCGTGAAACGGCACGCAAACCCCGTCATAGCCGATCTTGGCGAAATGCTCGTTCATGCGCTGCGGCGTCTTCACATGGTGAATGGGGTCGGCCAGGATGCCGAACAGGCGCGTGTTGCCACTGATTTCGTTCATGGGTGTCTCCGGATCAAAGCTTGATGAATTCCCGCGCGACGCCGGCAATGCCTTCGGCGTCGAGCTTGTAATGGGCGTACAGGGTGGTGGGCGGCGCAATGAGGCTGTATTCGTCATAGATGCCATGACGGCGCAGCCGGGTACCGGTGCCTGCGTCGGCCAGCACCTCGGCGACCGCCGATCCGAGGCCGCCCAGCACATTGTGCTCTTCGACCGTCATCATCAGGCGGGATTGGCCCGCAGCCTTCAGGATGGCGTCGCGGTCCAGCGGCTTGATCGTGGGCATGTCGATCACGCCCACCGACAGGCCCTCTTCGCGCAACTGCCGGGCGGCGGCCAGCGCGCCGTGCAGCGTGATGCCGCACGCGATCAGCGTCAGGTCGCTACCAACATCGTGGACAATCGCACGACCAAACTGGAACGGCGTGCCGTCTTCATAGACCTGCGGATCGCGCCCGCGTCCGATACGGAAGTAGATGGGCTCGGGCCAGTCCGCGGATGCCCTGATGGCGGACGCGAGTTGCGGCCCGTCGGCAGGCGACACCACCGTCAGTCCCGCGAGCGCGCGCATGGTGGAGATGTCTTCGGTGGCGTGGTGTGAGGTGCCATAGAAGCCCAGGCTGATTCCGGTGTGATGGCCTATCAGGCGCACCGGCAGCCGCGTGTAGGCGACATCCATCCGGATCTGCTCGCAGCACAACAGGCCGAGGAACGAGGCAAAGGTGGCGACGAACGGCATCATGCCGGTCGTCGCAAGCCCGGCCGCCGCCGACACCATGTTCTGCTCGGAGATGCCGAACTGCACATAGCGATCGGGGTAGGCCTGGGCGAAACGGTTCAAGCCGTTCGAGTACTGCAGGTCGGCCGACCCGGCCACGACCGGATGCCCCGCCTTCGCCAGATCGATCAGCGCGTCAGAAAGATAAGACAGTCCGGGGTTTACCGCATTGAGGGCGCGGTACTGCCAGGAATCGGGAGAGAGGACTTGTGCCTGTGCCATTCAGATCTCGCGGGAGAGGATTTCTTCGACAGCGCTTTGCGCATCTTGAGGAGCCAGGTAGCCCAGGTGCCAGCCCGGTTCGGTTTCCATGTAGGACACGCCCTTGCCCTTGACGGTGCGGGCGATCACGCAGGCCGGCCGGGCGCGCGAGTCGTCGTCGCGCAGACGGCGCAGCAACGCCGTCAGTTCGGCAAGATTGTGGCCGTCGACCTCGTGGACCTCCCAGCCGAACGCCTGCCATTTCTCCTTCAGCGATTCCACGCCCATGACGTCGTCGACCTTGCCGTCGAGCTGATAGCCGTTGCGATCGACGATGGCAATCAGGCGGGACAAGCGATTGTGCGCCGCGAAGAGCGCGGCTTCCCAGACCTGCCCTTCCTGCATTTCGCCGTCGCCCAGCATCACGAATACGTTGAAGCCGCGTCCGTTCATGCGCCCGCCCACCGCCATGCCCACGCCGTTGGACAGGGCGTGGCCGATGGAACCGGAGCTAAAGTCCACGCCGGGCACCTTGCTCATGTCGGGGTGGTCGCCCAGGGGACTGCCCAGCCGCGTGTAGCCGTCGAGCAGCTCACGGTCGATGAAGCCCAGATCGGCCAGTACCGGGAACAAGCCCACCGCGGCGTGGCCCTTGCCCATGAGGAAGCGATCGCGATCCGGCCATTGCGGCTCGCCGTGTCGCAGGCGCATCACATCGTAGTAGAGCGCCGCGAATATCTCGGCGCACGAGAACACGGAACTGTAATGACCGACCTTGGCAATTTCAATGAGGCGGATCGTCTCAAGCCTGATATGGCGGGCCTTCTCCCGCAGCATCGCGATTTCCCCCGCGGTAGGGGTCCCCTGCTCGTTGCGCATCGCGCCTCCTCGTGTCGTATGGATATATGATATATAATATACCCATTGCGCTCGAATTGGCTACGCCGGGCTAGAATCGCTCCTGGGTTCGTCCCGCATCCCCTATACAGCAAGCCAGAAACGCCATGCCCAGCCTCAAACCGGTCAAAAAAGAGAACCTTTCCGTCAGGGTCTACAACGAAATCCGCAATGCCCTGATCAATGGGCAGTACGAACCTGGCGAGCGCCTGATCATTGGCGAACTGGCGCAGGAAATGGGCGTGTCCATCACGCCGGTTCGCGAAGCCATCTTCCGGCTCATCAGCGAGCAGGGCCTGGAGATGCAGGCGGCCACCGCGGTGTATGTTCCGTACGTCAACTCGGAAAAGCTGCGCGAAATCCAGCAGATCCGCTTTCACCTGGAAGGCATGGGCGCCGCCGAAGCCGCGCAGCACATCACGCGCAAGCAGCTCGACAACCTGATCGCGCTGCAGCGCGATTTCATCTCGTGCACCTCCACCGATCCCAAACGCGCCAGCTACCTGAACCGCAAGTTCCACTTCGCCATCCTGGAAGCCAGCAACAAGCCCATCCTGCGCAGCACGGTCGAGTCGTTCTGGGTCATCACCGGCCCCATCCTCAAGGTGTTTCACGTCAAGACGGCGGGGCTGGATTACTCGCAGAACGAACATCGCCACGAGGCCGTGATCGAGGCCCTTGAGGCGCGCGACTCGGAAGCGGCGCGGGAAGCGATTCAGGCCGACCTTGTATGGGGCGGAAAGATCATGATCGACTGGCTGGTCGAACGGGAAAAAGAACTCGACTACCGCCCCCCCGGGGCCCGCAAATAGGAAGACGCCATGCTGAAGATTTTTGGAGCGCCCAGCCGCTACATCCAGGGATCGGGCGCCCTGGAAACGTTGGGACAATATGCGGCGCTGTTCGGAAGACGCGCCGCGCTCGTCATCGACAGCTATGTCCATGGCGTGCTGGGTCCAAGAATCGAGGCGTTGTGCGCCGGGCACGGCGTGACGCTTGTGCCGCTGATCGTGGAAGGCGACCTGACGCCCGAGGTCATTGACGGCTTGCGCGCCCTGGCCGCGCCCGCGGGCATCGACATGGTCATTGCGGTGGGCGGCGGCAAGTCGCTGGATGCGGGCAAGGCCGTTGCGAAGTCGTCCCACTGTCACCTGATCACCGTTCCCACGGTGGCGTCCAACGACGCGCCCACCAGCAAGAACTACGTGCTTTACGACGCGCATCACAATCTCCTTGCCGTCGAGCACATGCTGTTCAATCCCACCATCGTGCTGGTCGACACCGCGATCATCGCGACCGCGCCGGTGCATTTCTTTCGCGCCGGACTGGGCGATGCGATTTCCAAGAAGTTCGAAGCCGAGCAATGCCAGCGCAATGGCGGCAAGAACATGTATGACGCGGCGCCGCTGCTCACGGCCCAGCTCATCGCGGACGGCTGCCTGCGCACGCTGATGGCGGACGGCGCTGACGCCGTGGCCGTGGCGGGAACCGGCCAGCCCACGCCCGCATTCGAGCGCGTGGTGGAAGCGATGATCCTCATGAGCGGTCTCGGTTTCGAAAGCGGCGGCCTGTCCATTGCCCACGCCCTGACGCGCGGGCTGCCTAAGATCAACGGCATCGCGACGGCGCTGCATGGCCTGCAGGTCGCGGTGGGCCTGCTGGTGCAGCTGGACCTGGAAAACCGCGGCGATGGGATGTTGGCCGATCTGCAACAGTGGTACGCCCAGGTCGGCCTGCCGACCACGCTGCGCGAACTCGGCGCGCCCGGCCAGCCGACCGACGCGGAATTGACGTTGGCCGCGGACCTCAGCCTGAAAGCCAGGCATGCCGCCAACTTCGATCGCACGCTGGATGTGAGCACGCTGGCTGAGACCTTGCGGCGCCACGCCTGATCCGGCTTAGCGCAAAAAAGCGGGCGGCGCTGACCGCCGATCCGCGCCGCTTGCCCGGTCAGAACGCGACGTTGTCCTTTCCTTTCAATCCCAGCTTGGCCCGCGCCTCGTCCGGCGTGGCGACATCGAGGTTCAAGGCTTCGAGAATGCCGCGAATGCGTTCGACCTGAACGCGGTTGGATTCGGCCAGCTGACCCGGCCCGATCCATAGCGAATCCTCCAGCCCCACCCGCACGTTCGAGCCCATGGCCGCGCCGATGGTCGCCAGCGGCATCTGGTTGCGTCCGGCGCCCAGGATCGACCACTCGTAGTCGTTGCCAAACAGGCGGTCCGCCGTGCGCTTCATGTGCATCAGATCTTCCGGATGCGGACCGATGCCGCCCAGGATGCCGAACACGGACTGGATGAAAGGCGGCGACTTGACCAGACCGCGGTCCACGAAATGGGCCAGGTTGTAGAGATGGCTGATGTCATAGCACTCGAATTCGAACCGCGTGCCGTTGGCATTGCCCAGCGTCAGGATGGATTCGATGTCCTGGTACGTGTTGCGAAAGATCAGCGAGCGGCTGTTTTCCAGATGCTCGCGCTCCCAGTCGTGCTTGAACTCCGAGAAGCGGTCCAGCATGGGAAAGAGGCCGAAATTCATGGAACCCATGTTCAACGACGCCAGCTCCGGCTGGAACGTGGTGGCGGGCCGCATGCGCTCTTCTACCGTCATATGCGGGCTGCCGCCCGTGGTGATGTTGATGATGGCGTCGGTCTCGCGCTTGATGCGTTCCAGGAAGGGCTTGAACAGCGCCGGATCCTGGGAAGGCTTGCCGGTCTGGGGATCGCGCGCATGCAGGTGCAGCACTGCAGCGCCGGCCTTGGCGGCGCCAATGGCGGCCTCGGCGATCTCGTCGGCCGTGACCGGCAGATGCGGCGACATGCTAGGCGTGTGGATGGCGCCCGTCACGGCGCAGGTGATGACGACTTTCGATTTGGGCTTAGCCATTGTTGTCTCCGTTGCATTGTTTGTGACGCATGAGGCGCATCAGCTTTTCGTCACGCCAAAAGCGGCGTGCGGCAAGATCCTCTTCGGGCAGCAAGGCGCGCCGCTCGTCGGACAGTGAGTCGACCAGCGCGCCTTCCCAGGCCACGCAGTCGCCTTGCGTGGCCCCGATGGATTGGTACAGGACGCCGTAACGCCGGCAGTAATCCGCGATGCCGCCCGGCGCATTCAGATCGATGGTTTCAAAGGGGCCCATGAAGGACCAGCGCAGGCCAAGTCCGTCCTTGACCGTGGTGTCGATGTCTTGCGCGCTGGCGATGCCCTGGCTTGCTAGACGGAAGGCCTCTTGCAGCAACGCGCCCTGCAGGCGGTTCAGGATGAAGCCTTCGATTTCGCGCCGCACCAGCACGGGCTTCTGGCCGATGCCCGTCATGATTTCGCGCGCACCCGCCAACGCTTCAGGACTGGTCCAGGGCGCCGGACACAGTTCGACCACAGGAATCAGATAAGGCGGATTGACGGGATGAGCGACCAGGCACCGGCGCCTGCCGGCAAGATGCTCGGTGAACTGGCTTGCCGGGATGCTGGACGTGGAACTGCCGATGATGGCGTGCGGTTCGGCCAAGGCATCCAGTTCGGAAAAGAGCGCACGCTTGATCTCCACTTTTTCCGGTGAGTTCTCCTGGACGTAGCTGGCGCCGGCCAGGGCTTCCTGCAGGCTGGAAGACACCTGCACACGATCGACGATGGCATCGGCGTCGTCCAGCAAGCCCTGCGCTTGCAGCACGCGCAGCTGCTGCAGGATCAGGGTGCGCGCCTCGGCGAGCATGGCGGCATTGACGTCGTGAAGCCGCACTTCCCAGCCCATGCGCGCAAAGACAATGGCCCACCCCTGCCCGATCAATCCCGTTCCAATGATGGCGGCGCGCCGCACGGCGTTCTCCGTGCCCATCAGTAGAGCTTCTGGGTAAAGCCGTCCACCACGATGGCCTGCCCGGTGACGCTGCGGGCGGCTTCGCTTGCGTTGAACAGGACCATGTTGGCGATATCGCGCGCGGTGACCATGCGGCCAAGCACGGCCTGGTTTTCGTATTGGGCCGCGATCTCTTGAACCGGCCGGCCCAGTGTGCCGGCCTTGGCGGCGATCACCGCGCGAATGCGGGGACCTTCGACCGCGCCGGGCAGAATGGCGTTGACGCGGATGTTATGGGGACCCAGCTCGATGGCGAGCGACTTGGTGAAACCGATCACCGCCCACTTGGATGCCGAATACACCGACCGGCCGGCGAACCCAAGATGCCCCGCCGCCGACGACAGATTGATCATCACGCCCGCCTTCGATTCCTTGAGCAGCGCAATGGCCTGGCGCGCGCACAGAAACTGGCCCGTGATGTTGACGGCAAGGGTGCGATCCCAGTCCGCTTTGGAAAGCGTTTCCACAAAGCCCGTGGGACCGGCGACGCCGGCGTTGTTGATCAGGATGTCCAGGCCGCCCAGCGTCTGGCGGACCGCCGCGAAGAGCTGCTCGACGCTGGCCTCGTCAGACACATCGGCATGCGCCACGTGCACGCCGGGCAATTCGGTGGGCAAGGCTGCCAGCCGCGCTCCATTGACGTCGCACACGAACACGGTGGCGCCGGCATGATGAAAGACCTTGGCCATTTCCAGACCCAGTCCATCGGCGCCGGCGGTGATAAGCACTTTCTTGCCGTTGAAATCGACTTCCTCGAACATGCTCTTGTCTCCTCGGATCGTTCTTATGAGCGCGAATCATCATATACGATATATGATAAAACCGGCTATGCTGTGATCCGCCAAGCGGCCCTCACCTCGTGCAAAAGGCGTGGTCCGCCAGGCGGAATCAAGTGTGGTTTTGTCTTGTATATCGGCCGCTGAGGCTTTATTCATGCGGTTTCAGGGAATTCCCTGATTCGGCATGCCGCGACCGCCACTAGAATCCAAGGCGAGGGTTTCACGCCCCGCCGGCACATATATCATATATATCAAAAGACGGACGGACCTCAGGATCCAGTCCGCATCCCATACCGACAAAGGAGCGTAGACAGTGTTCAAGTTCAACAAAATTGTTTTGGCGCTGGGTGTGTGCGGCGCGCTGGCAAGCGGCACCGCAGCGGCCGACATGAAGGTAGGCGCCCTGTTCCCGTTCAGCGGCGCGCTTGCGCTGCTTGGACAGGAAAGCTATCGCGGACTGGAACTGGCCGTGAACGAGATCAACGCCGCGGGGGGAGTGAACGGCGAAAAGATCGAAATCATCAAGGCCGACGCCGTGGATCCCACGCAGGCCGTGTCGGAAACCAAGCGTCTGATCTCGGCCAACGTGGTCGGCGTCTTCGGCAGCTACGCGTCGGGCATTTCGTACGCCGCCTCGCCCGTGACCGAGCTGGCCGGCGTGCCCTACTTCGAGTTGGGCGCCACCGCGCACAAGATCACCACGCGCGGCTACAAGTACCTGTTCCGCAGCAATCCCAACACCGCGCTGTACGGCGTGTCGGTCGTGAATGCGCTGCACGAGACCATCGCGCCCGGCATGGGCCTGAACCCCAAGGACATCAAGATTGGCATCATCCACGAAGACGGCCCGTATGGGACCGACGTGGCGGCCACCGAAAAGAAACGCGCGCAGGAACTTGGCTACAACGTCGTCGAAGTTCTGCCCTACTCGGCCAAGACCGTTGACCTGTCTTCGCTGATCTTGCGCCTGAAGGGCGCCAAGGCCGACGTGGTGCTGCAGACGGCCTACCAGAACGACGCCATCCTGTTCTTCAGCCAGGCGCGTGCGGCGGGCTTCAAGCCCAAGGTCGTGATCGGCGCGGGCGGCGGCTATTCGCTTGCCGACACCGCCAAGGCCGTGGGCGCCGACATGAACGGCGTGTTCGACCTGGACTTCCCGCAAGCATCCATCAATCCGGCCGGCGCGCCGGGGCTGGACAAGTTCCTGAAGGCCTACAAGGACACGTACAAGAGCGATCCGCAATCCGGCCACAGCCTGACCAACTACGTCGGCGCCAAGGCCTTCTTTGAAGCGATCGGCAACGCCAAGTCGACCGACAAGGACAAGATCCGCGCCGCGGTGCTGGCCTACAAGAAGCCCGCGGGCCAGACGGCCAATGGCTGGGGGTTCGACTTCGGCGAAGACGGACAGAACAACGCGTCCACCTTCTACGTGATGCAGTGGCAGGACGGCAAGCTCGTCACCATCGGTCCTGACAACCTCGCTCTCGGCAAGCCCATCTTCAAGAAATAAAGCGCGATGCCAGCGGCCGGACGCCGAGGGCTTGCAGCCCCGGTGCGCGTCCGGCATTACCCGGGGTTCGAGCGCCCCGTCCCTGGACGCTGCGGGACGGGGACGGGGCGCCTCCCGCACTTAGAGGTTGCACAATGGAATTATTCATTCAACTGGTCATCAATGGCCTGTTGCTGGGCGGCGCATACACGATCATCAGCCTGGGGCTGACACTCATCTTCGGCGTCGTGCGCGTCGTGAACTTCGCGCACGGCGAGTTCCTGATGATCGGCATGTACATGGTCTATCTGATCGCGGCGCAGTTCGGCATCCACCCCTACGCCGGCCTGATTCCTGTTGCCGTGATCCTGTTCGCGCTGGGCGCGCTGACGCAGAAGGGCATCATCCAGCCGTTGCTGCATGCCGACCAGCACATCCAGATCTTCGCCACGGTGGGGGTGTCCACCATCCTGCTGAATCTGGCGCTCGTGATTTTCGGGGCCAACGTGTACCGCGCGCCGGTGGAGCTGGGCACCAATGCCATCGACGTCGGCCCGTTCTCGATGGTCACCGGCCAGCTCGTCACCTTCGTCATCGGCCTGACCCTGGCCGTGCTGCTGCACCTGTTCATGCACCGCACCTATCTTGGCCGCGCGCTGCGCGCCGTGGCGCAGCACCGCTATGCCGCCACGCTGATGGGCGTGAACGTCAACAACGTGTACGCCATCGCCTTTGGCCTGGGCACCGCATTCGTGGGCATCGCCGCGGGTCTGCTCGCGCCGCAATATCCGGTGTTCCCGACGGTGGGCACGTACTTCGTGCTGACCGCGTTCGTCATCGTGGTGCTGGGCGGCCTGGGCAGCCTGTACGGCGCGGTCGCCGGCTCCATGATCATCGGCATCGTCGACACGCTGGCGGGCTTCTACATCGCGCCCGACCTGAAGGAAGTCGTCTATTTCGGGATCTTCCTCTTGATCCTTGTCCTGAAGCCGAACGGTCTGTTCGGCATCGGCACAGAGTGACCAGAACAACAAGGAGCAAGACGTGTTTCCCGACTTTCGACATCCCAAAGCCTACGTCAGCCTCATTCTGCTGATCACGATGTTCCTCGTGCCCGTCGTCATGGGCACGCCCTTCTGGACCAATCTCTTTGTCCTGCTGTTCGTGTTTTCCGCGCTGTCGGTTGCCTGGAACATCGTGGGCGGCTATGCCGGCCAGTTGTCCCTTGGCCACGCGGTGTTCTATGGCATCGGCGGCTACACGGCCACGCTGCTGACGCAGAACTTCGGCATCTCGCCGTGGATAGGCATGTTTGCGGGCGCGGCCATTTCCGCCGCCGTCGCCATCCTGATCAGCTATCCCACGCTGCGCCTGCGGGGGCCCTTCTTTGCGCTGGCGACCATCGCCATCCTGGAAGTCGTGCGCCTCCTGGTCATCCACGAGGAAAGCTGGACGGGTGGTTCCAGCGGCATCAGCCTGCCCTTGAACATCGGCTGGGCCTGGATCGTGTTTCGCGAGAAGATCAACTACGTCATCATCGCGTTCGGCCTGTTCGTACTGGTGACCTGGGTCTCGTGGTACATCCGCAAGTCACGCATCGGGCATTACCTGATCGCAATCCGCGAACGCGAGGATGCGGCGCTTGCGGTTGGCATCCACACCGTGCGCGTGAAGATCATCGCCGCCGTCGTGTCGGCCGTGCTGACCAGCATCATCGGCACCTTCCACATCACGTATCTGACCTTCGTCGACCCCAGCTCGGCGTTCTCGCTCGAGCTGTCCATCCAGGTCGCGATGTTTGCGCTGATCGGCGGACTGGGCACCGTGTCCGGTCCCATCGCGGGCACTTTCCTGGTGCTGCCCATTGCGGAACTGGCGCGCGGCTGGCTCAGCAGCGTGGGCAACGGCATGCACGGGTTGATCTACGGCCTGATCCTGGTGGCGGTGGTGCTGACGATTCCGCGCGGTCTGGCCGGCGCGTTCGGGCCCTTCATCGAGCGCATGCTGGCGCGCCTGCCGTACCTGGGCACGCCCCCGGCCAAGCGCAAGCTCGCCGACGAGATCCGCATCCGCAACGCCACGCGCAGCGAGCAGCCTGTGCTGAAAGCGGAGGGCCTGTTCAAGAGCTTTGGCGGCCTGCGCGCCACCAACGACGTGTCGCTGACCCTCAACCAGCACGAGATCCTGGGCATGATCGGTCCCAACGGCGCCGGCAAGACGACGGTGTTCAACCTGCTGTCGGGCTTTCTGTCGCCGGACAAGGGCGACATCACGATGCGCGACGAGCAAGGCAACTGGGTCAGCTGCAAGACGCCCGACGCCTTTGCGCACAAGGGTTTGGGCCGCACGTTCCAGATCGCCAAACCGTTCACGGGATTGACGGTGCTGGAGAACATCATGCTGGGCGCCTTCATTCACACGTCCGACCGCGACGAAGCCGAGCAAATCGCCCTGAAGGTGGCCGAGCAGACCGACCTGGTGAAGTACCTGAACACCGAGGCGCGCAGCCTCACGGTGGGCGGCATGAAGCGGCTGGAGGTGGCGCGGGCGCTGGCGATCAAGCCGCGCATCCTGCTGCTGGATGAAGTGATGGCGGGCCTGAATCCCACGGACATCGAGAAATCGATCCAGATGATCCGGCGCATCCGCGATTCTGGCGTTTCGGTGCTGCTGATCGAACACATGATGCAGGCGACGATGGCGCTGTCCGACCGCATCATCGTCCTTAACGAAGGCGGCGTGCTGGTCAGCGGCGCCCCAAAGGACGTGGTCGAGAATCCCGCCGTCATCGAAGCCTATCTGGGCAAGGAGTATCAGGATGCTTAAGGTGTCGAATCTGACGTCGGGCTATGGCAAGAGCCAGGTGCTCAACGGCTTGAATTTCGAGGTGCACGCGGGCGAGATCGTCACGCTGATTGGCGCCAATGGCGCCGGCAAGACTACCACGCTCAAAACGCTGTGCGGGGTGATCGCCGCCACCCAGGGCAAGGTGGAATTCGAAGGCCAGGATCTGACCAACCTCCAGCCCTACGACATCGTGGATGCCGGGATCACGATGATTCCCGAAGGGCGCCAGCTCTTTCCGCACTTCACGGTGCGCGACAACCTGCTGATGGGCTCGTACAAGCGGGCCGCCCGCCCGATCGTCGAGCGCAAGCTGGAGGAAGTGCTGCGCATCTTCCCGCGCGTGAAGGAACGGCTGAGCCAGTACGCCGGATCGCTGTCGGGCGGCGAGCAGCAGATGGTCGCCATCGCGCGCGGCATGATGGCCGATCCGAAACTGCTGGTGTTCGACGAGCCGTCGCTGGGCCTGTCGCCGCTGCTGGTGCAGCAGATGTTCGACATCATCCGCGATGTCACCTCGCATGGCGTCACGGTGCTGCTGGTGGAGCAGAACGTGTTTCGCACACTGCGCCTGGCCGATCGCGGCTACGTGCTTGAGAACGGCGCGATCGTGCGCACGGGCACCGGTGCCGAACTGCTCAGCGATCCCCACGTCAAGAAGGCCTATCTGGGCCACTGAAATCCAAGGACCATCGTCTCATGTCACAACGCTGCACATTCATCGACCATGGCAAGGGCGGCGCGCCCGATTGCATGCGCGTCGCCGAACGCGACATGGAAGCGCCCACGGGACGCCAGGTGCTGATCGAAGTCGCCTACGCGGGCGTGAACCGCCCCGACGTGTTGCAACGCTCCGGATCCTATCCCCCGCCCCCGGGCGCTTCTCCGTATCTTGGCCTGGAAGTGTCCGGCACCATCGTCGCGACCGGGCCCGAGGCGCGTGACTGGAAGGTGGGCGACCAGGTCTGCGCACTGACGCCGGGCGGCGGCTATGCGCAGTTCTGCCTGGCCGACGAGCGGCACTGCCTGCCGGTGCCGCGCGGCATCGACCTGCTGACAGCCGCGGCCATTCCGGAGAACTATTTCACCGTCTGGACCAACGTGTTCGACCGGGCGCGCCTGGCGCAGGGCGAGAAGTTCCTGGTTCACGGCGGCTCCAGCGGCATCGGCCTGACCGCCATCCAGCTCGCGCGCGCGTTCGGCGCCGAAGTCTGGACCACCGTGGGCAACGCGCAAAAGGCGCAGGCGTGCATCAAGGCCGGGGCGCATCATGCCGTGCTGTACCGCGACACGGACTTCGAGTCCGCCGTGCGCGAGGGCACCGGCAACGCCGGCGTCGATGTGATCCTGGACATGGTGGGCGGCGCCTACATCAACAAGAATCTGCGGCTGCTGGCGCTGAACGGCCGGCTGGTGCAGATCGCCTTCCTGGAAGGCAGCAAGGCCGAGATCGACGCGCTGCCCATCATGACCAAGCGCCTGCAGTTCACGGGCTCCACGCTGCGCCCGCGCTCGGACGAGGACAAGGCCGCCATCGCGCAATCGCTGATACAGAAGGTGCTGCCGCTCATGGAGGCCGGACAGTGCCTGCCGCTGATCCACGAAGTCTTCCCGCTGGCCGAGGCCGCGCGCGCGCACGAACTGATGGAAAGCAGCAAGCACATCGGCAAGATCATGCTGCAGGTGAAGCCATGAGCGCACGCTTTGCGAACCAGACCGTCATCGTCACGGGCGCCGTGGGAGGCATCGGCTCGGCCATCGTCGAGGCGTTCCTGGCCGAAGGCGGTCGTGTCGGTCTTGTCGACTTCAACGCGCAGGCGGGCCAGGCTTACGAGCAGGAACTCAAGACGCGTGGCCACGACGTGTGCTTCGTGCCGGCTGACGTCGCGCATTTCGATCAGTGCCAGGCGGCCTATGATCGCATCACGCGCGATCTGGGCCCCGCCACCATCCTGGTCAACAACGTCGGCATCTCGCCCAAAACCAACGGCCGCGCGCTGAAGGTCTGGGAAATGCCGCCGGCAGAGTGGAACAACGTCGTCTCGGTGAACCTGAACAGCGTGTTCTACATGACGCATCTGGCCACGCCGCACATGGTGCAGGCGCGGCAGGGGCGCGTCATCAACATGTCGTCGGTGGCCGGCAAGGCGTATTGCGATATCGTGGCGGCGCATTATGCGGCCACCAAGGCCGGTCTGATCGGGCTGACGCGTCACTGGGCGGCGGAGCTTGGCGAGCACCAGGTGACGGTGAATGCGCTGGCGCCGGGACGCATCAGCACGCCCTTGCTGAAAAGCGTGCCGCAGGAAATCAATGACGCGGTGGCGTCCGTGACCGCGCTGCGGCGGCTGGGCACGCCCGAGGAAGTGGCGGACGCGTGCCTGTTCTTCGCGTCAGATCAGGCCCGTTTTGTGACCGGTCAGGTGCTGGACGTGGCCGGCGGCTGGCTCATGACCTAGCAAAAGGCCCGTT
Organism: Achromobacter sp. GbtcB20; assembly: GCF_019091095.1. Classification (NCBI taxonomy): domain Bacteria; kingdom Pseudomonadati; phylum Pseudomonadota; class Betaproteobacteria; order Burkholderiales; family Alcaligenaceae; genus Achromobacter; species Achromobacter sp. GbtcB20. The sequence goes on from NZ_JAGXJZ010000018.1 coordinate 29,516, forward strand.
CGAATCGAACGGGCCTTTTACCGGGGCGCACGGGGTCAGGCCTGCACGCCCAGCCGGTAGACCACGGTGTCCAGGCGGCTTACGCCCGCCGACTGGAACTTGGGTTCCTTGTCGAGGATGTCGCGGCGGTCGATGATGACCGCAGGCGAAACGCCGGAAAAGATCGCCTGCACCTCGCTGTCCACCACGGAAAACGGGGGGCCGGCCATCTCTTCTTGGGGATAGTCCAGCGTGATGAGCAGGCCCCGGTACGACGGCGACAGCTGACCGTAGACGTGCCGCACGTAGTCGGCACGCATCGCGTCGGGCAGCGCAACGAGCGCCGCGCGGTCATAGACGCCCACGCAATGCGACAGCACCTGGGCATCCAGCTTGAAAATGTCGCCGCAGACGATCTCGATGTTGCCAGCCACGTAATGGGTCCCGTACACCGAATCGTGAATCACCGGCCGCAGCTCGTTCTCGTCAAAGAATTGCTCGACGGCAAGCTTGGACAATTCCGCGCCCAGCACCTTATGGCCTTGGGCGGCCAGCCACACCATGTCCAGCGACTTGCCGCAAAGCGGCACGAGCACCTTGCCGCCCTTTGGCACGTCCAGCGACGGCCAATATTTCTGCAATAACGGCGTGACCCGCGTCTGATGAAAATGCGTGCGCCCTTCGCGCCACCGTTCCAGCCAGAATTCCGCGTCCATGACTTGTCTGCTCCTCCAAAGGATCCGTGTCGCACACGTTGCGCGCAGGACGATCGCTGGATTGTATTCCCGGGCCGGCACCCGCGCGCTTTTCCCCGCGCGCCGCGCTTTTGGGTATCTTATGTCCCCTCGCGTTCACTTCTCCGAGCCTCATGCAACGCCGCCCCCTGCTCCTGACCTTGGCCAGCCTGATCGCCGCACCGTTGCACGCCCTGGCATCGCCCAGCCGAGACGCCATCATCCGCGGCGTGTTTTCGGCGCCGGCAGACGGTTTGCCCTACACCGCGCAGCACGCCGCGCTGATGCGCCTGTTGCGCGTGCAGTGGATGCCGGTCGAGTCCGGGGCGCCCGCCATCGATTTCGAGCAGCCCCTGCTGGGCGGCGACGATACGCTGGCCATCGTCCGCCGCACGCTCGATACCGCCGACGATGCCCTGGCGGTGCGCAGGATGGCCGAAGTCTGCCGGCTGGTGCCGCGCTATGTGCGCGCGATCGGCAAGCTGTCGCCGGGCCGTTATGACGTGCCGGCCGAAATGCGCGAGGCCTTCGACTTTCCGGAAAGCGGCGTGGGAGCGGACGGCACGTTTGCACTGCGCGATGCGCACCTGATCCTGCTGCGCGCCGCCGACTGGCGCGAAGCCGAGGGGCCGGCGTTACAGGCCGTGCTGCGCGAAGGCGATCGCTTCTGGCCCATGCCCTACATCGATGGCAAGCGGCCGTACGGCGGCGCGAGCTTCTATCAGATCGACATGGCGCGGTTGCTCAAAGCGCCTTATCCGCTGGATGCCAGGGGCTATGCAGTCACCGAACCCGCCAAGGACGCCCGCCTGGCACGGCTGCATGCCGAAACGCTTGCCGCGCTGCAGGTGTTCCTGCGCCATTCCACTGCCGCCAAGCCGAAGCGGCAGCATTAGGCGCCCTTTGCGCGGTGCATGAAGCTGCGGATGTCGTCCAGGATCGGCACCGCGGCCAGCAGCATCAGCAACAGCGCCAGCGGCCAGGTCGATCCAAAACCGAAGTTGTAGAACGAATACGCGCCGGTCACGCCGCCCACGAAGAACAGGGTCACCATCAGGCTCAGGACGATGAGCTTGCCGCGGTCGGCCAGCACCCGCGGCATCGTCTGCGGATCGCCTTTGGCGACGTTCCAGTAGAACAGCTTGCCAAGCTCGATGCCGATGTCGGTCACCATGCCCGTGACATGCGTCGTGCGGATCTCGGACCGCGACACCTTGGTGATCATCGCGTTTTGCAGGCCCATGATGTAGCACAGCAGCATCACCGTGCCGGGCACGTAGAACCAGCGCAGCGTTTCGAGATTGGCGCCCAACAGGCCGAAGACGAGCAGCAGCACGGCCTCGAGCAGCAGCGGCAACGCATATTCGCTGGCCAGCCGGGACCTGCGGCCAAAGTTGATCAGGAAGGCCGAGCTGGCGGCGCCGGCCATGAACGACAAGAGCGCCGCCAAGCCTTGCAGCACCACGATCACGCCGCCGAGCGCCATGTGATCCGCCATCAGGGACACGATGCCGGACATGTGCGAGGTGTATTGCTGGACCGCCAGGAAACCGCCCGCGTTGACGGCGCCGGCGGTAAAGGTCAGCAGATAGGCGAGATGGCGGTTGGCTTGCGGGCTTCGGCTGACGGCGGTCAACCGGCGCAGATACGGGATGGTCACGCCAGTCCTTTCAACAGAAGAGCGTATTCACTGCGATTTGGAAACCATTCTAGACGCGCCGGGGCGGGATCGATCAAGGCCGGGATACGGGATAGTAAACGCCGCCCAGCGCGCCGTTCAGACCGCAGTACGGCCGGCCTGCGGCATCGGCCGCCCCCGCCGGCGGGATTTCCGACACCACAAGGCCGTACCCCTTGCGCGACAACGTCAGCGTCCAGCCCTCGGCATCGGCGGTCTCGACGACCAGCACCTTGTTCTTGATGGCGCCCGTGCCCCGGACATCGCACACCCAACGGCCGTTTTCCGGATGCGCCGCGGAGCCGTCGAACGACAGGCTGCCATCGGGCTGCCGCTTGATCGAGACGCCGCCCGCGAGGTTCTCCCAGTCTCCCTCGAAGCCCTGCCGCCGCTTGAGCACCAGCGACGCAAGAAAGGCATCGCGGTACTTCAGGCGGTCGGCAAGTTCCTTTTGCGGCGGATCGTTGCCGGGCGGCGACGCAAACGCCTCGTCGCGCACCTGAACGAACCAGCGCTGGTCTTGCGTCAGCGCCTTGCCCGTCGCGGCATCGAAGGTCATCCTGGCCTTGCCGAAGTGTCTGGCAATGCTGGCATCCTGCCCGGCTAGCGCGCCATCGGCGCAGATCGCCTTTTCGACCTCGGTGCGCGCCTTGGCGCAATCGAACGAGGCCGTGCCGGCCGCCCAGGCGGCCGCGTTGCCCAGCGAGAGGCACAGCGCCAGCGCGGCCAGACGGCGATTCATAGGGAAAATTCCCGCAGGTTGGCGACCCGCTCAGCCAAGCCTTCCGCGCCCAGGTAGTGCCCCAGCGAGCCCGCGCGCACGCGCTTGAGGTCTTCCTGGTAGCGGCCGGCCATCGAATCGCGGACCTGGGCATAGGCGTCGGCAAGCCCATCCCCGCACGCCTGCGCGATCAGACGCGCGGCTTCCGGGGATCCGCAGGCGACGCAGCGCGCCACACCCAGCGCATCGGGCACGGCGCCGTGCGCCAGCAGCGCGGCGACCAGCGCGACGGGCGGCTGCCGGTCGAACCGGTGCAGGGCCGTCGGGCTGACCGGCGCGCCCGCGTCCAGCAGCGCCTGGGCCGCGGCGTACGCATGCTGCATCAGGGCCACGTCCAGCGGTTGGGCGCTGCCGCGCAGCGGCGCATCGAAGCGCATGCCCTGCGCCGCCAGGCGATGCACGAGCCCGGCGTCGTCGTGCGACAACGCGTGCTGCAAGGCCAGCGTGGCAAGACTGGGGGTGCCGGCCAGCGTGCCGGCCTCAAGCGGGCCGCGCCAGTCCGCCAGTGCCCGCCGGTGGAACGCGGCCACGCGGTCGGCAAGCGCCTGCGGCATCCCATGGTCCGACACGCGTTCATCCAGATACTCCAGCACGCGCAGGCCGGTGCTGTTCTCGTCTTCGCCGGGGTCGGTTTCCAGGCGGAGCGCGGCAAAGGCCGCGTGCAGGTCCGGGGCGATCGTGGCGATGCCGTCCTGCTGCAAGGCGTGCGTCCAGCCCGGCAGGCCCTGCTTCCACGCGACCACACTGCCGGCCTGCGGGCCTGGCTCCACGGCGACGTAGATGCGGTCGCAGTATTCGAAGCCGCCAATAGGCAGATAGCGCAACTTCCCGTTCCAGGTAGCGCCGTCCTCGGCGGCGGCGTCCTGGGCGCACTCCTGTTCGTGCTCGATCCAGCCTTGCACGTCACGATAGTGATCGCTGCCGTCATAGAAGAGTTCGGACCAGCTCAGGGCCTCTTCATTGCCATCCATCTGGGCGCGCAGGTCGTACGCCAGTTCGCCCCCGGCGGTGAGCCGCCACAGGTCGAGCAGCGCGGGCGGGAGCGGCCCTTCGCACAGGGCCTGGATCTCGGCGATACGGGCGTCGGGCAATGGCGGCTGCACATCGATCAGCAGGCGGTCCGCGAACACCGCGATGCCGTGCTCGCGCAAGGCCTGCAGTTCGGCCGACGTGAAAAACTCGCTCATGGTGATGCTTCAAGGAAAAAGGGACTGGTCCGATTCTACTAGCGAGCGGTGAATCGTCGCCGGGCCAAGATGGCCGACCGCCGTTGATTTACGGCGTTTGTCCTGGGCCTTCTCCATGAGGCTGCGCGGCATCCCTCCGGCGCGGACCGGCGGCAGGACGCCGGTCCGCGAGGATTTCCCTAGCGCGGTGCGGGTCAGGCCTCGCCCGATTCGCGCAACTGCTGGCGCCGGTATTCGCCCTGCCGCACATGCATCCAGCCCGGGTATTCCGGCGGCAGCGCGCTGACCTTGTCCAGCGCGGCCAGTTCCACCCCGGTCAGCCGGATGTCCGTGGCCGCCAGGTTGTCCTCGAGCTGATCCACGCGCTTGGCGCCGATGATGACGCTGGTGACGACCGGCTGGTGCAGCAGCCAGGCCAGCGCAACCTGCGCCACCGACACGCCGCGCGCATCCGCAATCAGCCGCAGCGCGTCGATGCTGTCGTAGGCGCGTTCGCGGTTCACGGGCGGGAAATCGAACGCCACGCGGCGGCTGCCCGCCTCGGCTTCGCCGTCCCGGCCGTACTTGCCGCTGAGCAGGCCCCCGGCCAGCGGGCTCCACACCATCAGCCCGACGCCCTCGCTTTGCAGCATGGGCACGAGCTCGCGTTCCAGATCGCGCCCGGCGACCGTGTAATAGGCCTGCAGCGACTCGAAGCGCGCCAGCCCCAGGCGTTCGGAAATGCCAAGCGCCTTCATGATCTGCCAGGCGGCCCAGTTCGACACGCCGATATAGCGCACATGGCCATGCTGCACCAGCGTGTCCAGCGCGCGCAGGGTTTCCTCGATGGGTGTGGCCGGGTCAAAGCCGTGGATCTGATAGAGGTCGATATGGTCGAGCTGCAAGCGCGACAGGCTTTTCTTCACGCCGTCCAGGATGTGCACGCGCGAATTGCCCCGCGCGTTCACGCCCGCGCCGGTCGGTCCGAAGACCTTGGTGGCAATCACCACATCTTCGCGCGGGATGTTCAGATCGCGCAGGGCCTGGCCCGTGATGATCTCCGAACGTCCTTCGGAGTAGACGTCCGCCGTGTCGATGAAATTGATGCCTGCGTCGAGCGCGCGTCCCACCAGCCGGTTGGCGTCCTCCTGCTGCAGGCTGCCGATCTTGCTCCAGAGCTCGCCTTCGCCGCCAAAGGTCATGGTGCCCAGGCACAGCTCCGAGACGAACAGGCCCGTGCTGCCGAATTTCTTGTATCGCATGTTTGCTCCTTCAGGGGCTGGCGGGCGCGCTGGGTTCCGGGACGGAACGCCGCTGCGGCAGCCTGCCGGGGTGCGGACAGTATGCGACCAGCGGGCCCGGCGCGCGCTGCTTGATCCTGCCCTTTTTTTGCCTGATTCTCCGGCACGGCAGCCAGGCCGGACCGACCCGTCGTTTTCTCCGGGATTCCTGCCTGATTCTCCATTCCCCCACGGGGACCCACCACCTGAGGCCCGAGATGGCAATACACTGGCGGACACCCAATCCTCCGCCGTCGTCGCCTCTCAAGGTGACGAACGGTGCGCCTGCGAGAGCCCGTCAATGTCCCTGAATCCTGCCCGATCGCTCGCCCCCATCGGCGCCGGTCACGACACCGCCTGCGAACTGGCGCGGTCCGAGTTGCTTTGCATGCTGGAGCGCATGACCGGCAATCTGGAAGGCGCACTGGACACGCCGATCGAAGGCTTGTACCTGCACCGGCTGTCGCAACCGTCCGGGGCGAAGCCGGTCCTGCAGAAGGCGGCGCTGGCGGTCATTGCCCAGGGGTCGAAACGCCTGCTCATCGGCGAGGAGACCTATGAATACGATCCCTTCCATTTCCTGATCTCGTCGGTGGACCTGCCCGTGGTGGCCAAGGTGTCCGTCGCCAGTCCCACCCTGCCCTATCTGGGCTTGCGGGTAGACCTGAACCCCGAGGAGATCACCGCGCTCATCAGCGATGAAAACCTGCCGCCGCTGGTTTCTTTGGAAGCCTCGCGCGCGCTGTGCGTCAACCCGCTGGGCAGCACCCTGCTGGACGTCGTGCTGCGTCTGCTGCGGCTGCTGGACACACCCCAGGACATTCCGATTCTGGCGCCGATGATCAAGCGCGAACTGCTGTACCGCCTGCTCATGAATGGCCAGGGTGTCGTGCTGCGCCAGACGGTGCTGCAAGACAGCCAGCTCAACCGCGTGGCCAAGGCGATCCGCATCCTGCGAGACAATTTCGCGCAACCGTTACGGGTGGAAGAGATTGCGCGCGACGTGCACATGAGCGTGTCGTCGCTGCATCATCATTTCAAGCAGGCCACCGCCATGAGCCCGTTGCAATATCAGAAGCACCTGCGGCTGCAGGAAGCGCGGCGGCTGATGCTGACGGACGATGCCGGCGTGGCGCTGGCCGCGCATGCCGTGGGCTACGAGAGTTCCTCGCAGTTCAGCCGCGAGTACAGCCGCCTTTTCGGCGCGCCGCCGCTGCGCGACAAGCAGCGCTGGAAGGACGAGACCGCGCTGGCCGCCTGAGCGCTGCCCCGACCCGCGGGTCCCAAGCCGATCTCCCCCCGTGCCTAGAAGACGCCCCCGATTTGTCCGCGTAATGCCGCATCTCTAGGGAATCGGCGCCGCGCGCCTTAATATGCTCGGCGGCCCACCGACGACCTGAGAGGATTTTGCATGCACGACCTGAATGACCTTTATTTCTTCGTGGAGGTCGTCAAGCATGGCGGATTCGCGCCGGCCGGCCGGGCGCTGAACATCCCGAAATCGCGCCTGAGCCGGCGCATTGCCCAACTGGAAGAGCGCCTTGGCGTGCGCCTGATCCAGCGGTCCACGCGGACGTTCGCCGTGACCGAACTTGGACAGGAATACTACGACCAGTGCCTGGCAATGCTGGCGGGCGCCGAAGCGGCGCAGGATGTCATCGACCGCACCCACGCTGAACCGCAAGGCACCATCCGCATCGCCGCGCCGCCCGCACTCATCTACTACTTCCTGGGCAACGTGGTGGCGCGTTACATGGAAAAGTGCCCGAAGGTGAACGTCTACCTGAAGAGCTTCAGCCGGCCCGTGGACGTGCTGCGTGAAGGCTTTGACCTGGCCGTGCGGGTGCGCTTTGGCGCCATCGAAAGCAGCGATCTCGTGATGAAGAACCTGGGCATGAGCTGCCAGAGCCTGGTCGCCAGCCCCGCGCTGGCCCGCTCGTTGCCCGACCCCGCCGACTTGCAGACGATCAGCCGGCAACCCACCCTGGCGCTTGGGACCGAGCAGCGCGAATGCCAATGGCGCCTGCTGGGCCCCGGCAACGCGCGCCTTGCCGTTCCCTTCATGCCCAGGCTGGTCACGGACGACATGCTGGCGCTCAAGCAGGCCGCGCTGCGCGGTGTGGGCGTCGTGGCCCTGCCCCTTCTGATGATCCGCGAGGAACTTGACGCGGGCACGCTCGTGACCGTGGGCGCCCCCTGGCAACCCGAGCCGGGCAGCGTGCATGCCGTCTTTCCGTCGCGCCGCGGCCTGCTGCCGGCCGTGCGCGAACTGCTGGATTTCATGGGCGCGGAGTATCGTGAAAATGCGCGCCGAGAGGCTGAAACGCAGGCGCGCCACGGCATTCCCACGCTGAACGCGCTATCGCCGGCGTTCAATTTATAGAACGCTGAGGTGCAAATCACCTGACTACCGGCTGTATCGTCCTGAAATTAGTATTCCTTCTACGCACTCAGCGTTGTTCACAACACCGCGCACCACCGCGCAAAACTGAATCGACCAAAGGAATCAGCCATGACCAAGCCCTACGTTAAGCTCGACAAGTCCCAAGCCGCCGTTCTGCTGGTGGATCACCAGGCGGGCCTGCTGTCCCTGGTGCGCGACTTCCAACCCGATCAATTCAAGAACAACGTGCTGGCCTTGGCCGACCTGGCCGAATACTTCAAGCTCCCCACCATCCTGACGACCAGTTTCGAAGACGGCCCCAACGGCCCGCTGGTCCAGGAGCTGAAGGACAAATTTCCCGACGCGCCGTACATCGCCCGCCCCGGCAACATCAATGCCTGGGACAACGAAGACTTCGTCAAGGCGGTCAAGGCAACCGGCAAGAAGCAATTGATCATCGCCGGCGTCGTGACCGAAGTCTGCGTCGCCTTCCCCGTGCTGTCGGCCATCGAAGAGGGTTTTGACGTGTTCGTCGTGACTGATGCGTCGGGCACCTTCAACGAAGTCACCCGCGACGCGGCGTGGCGACGCATGGAACAGGCAGGCGCACAGCTGATGTCGTGGTTCGGCGTGGCGTGCGAACTGCACCGCGACTGGCGCAACGACGTGGAAGGCCTGGGCACCCTGTTCGCCAACCACATCCCCGACTACCGCAACCTGATGGCTTCGTATTCGGCCTTCAAGTCGGCCAAGTAAGGCGCGCGGCAGGGCTGCCGGCCGTAACCCGCTGAGACGGCAATGAAAAAAAGGCCCAGGCGATATGCCTGGGCCTTCGTCATTTCGCCTTGCGGGCGAAGGGATATGCCTGTTGCGCCAGGAAGGTTCCTGGCATGTCGTTGTCCAGAATGCCGTAGTGCTGCGGCAACCGGTTGCCCACCCCGCGCACCGCGGTGCCGAACAGGTAGTCGATGAAGGAAAAGTGCGCCGCGTAGTTCTTGTCGATCGCCTCGGTATCGGACGAATGGTGCCAGTGGTGAAAGTCCGGCGTGACGATGATGTAGCGCAGCCAACCCCATGGCAGCTTCACGTTGGAATGGATCAGCACCGCCTGGAAACCCACGATGATGATGTAGGCGTCGAGCACCGCCTTGGAAAACCCCAGCACGAACAGCACGCCCAGCACAGCCACGCGCGTGATCAGCAGTTCCACGATGTGCAGCCGCGAGCCGGCCAGCCAATCCAGCGTGCGCGTGCTGTGGTGAACCGCATGGAAGCGCCACATGAACGGCACCTCGTGATAGATACGGTGCGCGGCGTACTGCGCCAAGTCCGCCACCAGCACCGCCACGAATAGCTCGAGCAGATACGGCATGGACTGGATGGCCTGCTGCAGCGGCTCATAGGCCGCCCAGGAGAACAGGCGGTGAATGAAGAAGTTGATGCACAGCAGCACGGCCCCCACCGACAGGTGATTGAAGAGGAAGTGCTTCATGTCCACCTGCCACTCGCCCCGGAATACGGGCTGGCCAGGATAGAGCGGTGTCAGCTTTTCGAAAATGATAAAGACGGTGCTGGACGCCAAGAGGTCCAGGATGAACCAATCGAGTCCCAGATACGGATGGCCGCCTGCGTTCGAGGCCGTGACGGCGACTTGGCTGCCGCCCGCGGCCACCGCGCAGCAGACCAGCACGAAGGCCGAGATATTCAGCCAGCGCTGGCGGCCAAGCACGGTATTGGCCAGCGCGATCGAGCCCGACACCAGCAGCGCGCTGAACAGCAGCGTGCGCATCGCCTCCACCGAATAGAAGCTGCGCAGCTCCGGCGTGGTGAGGTAGGCGGGAAAGTGGAACGCCAGCACGCCCAGCACCGAAAGGATCGCCAGGAAAAGCGCGATCACGCCGCTCATCATGCCGGTGCCGGGGTGGATCCGGCCATCCTGTTTGAAAAGGTCCATCACTCTGCGGTAGACCGGGGCGCGCTCTTTCATGGGTGTTCTGGGACAGTCCAAAGGGAAGCGAGTGTATCGCCGGGGACAGGGCGTCCTGTAATGAAAGGTGAACGTACGCGACAGAATGACTCATTTTGAGGGAGCCCTTGCGCCCCATCAACGGGCGGGAGGCACGCCGCAGCCCCTGAGGTTGACAAGCCGTTGGCGTTGGCGTGTCATGGGCTTGACGCTGATGAAGGCGTCGAGCCAGGCGCATCGTCGGTCCCGTCAACCGGTTCCTCAAGAGGCCTTTATGTTCCCTGAATACCGCGAGCTCATTACCCAACTGAAATCCGAAAACGCTCACTTTTCGGCGCTGTTCCAGCGGCACAACGATCTGGACCAGGAAATCCAGAACATGGAGGACGGCATCACGCCGTCCTCGGGCACCGCGATCGAGGTGCTAAAAAAAGAAAAACTGCACCTCAAGGACAAGCTCTACGGACTGCTCCGCGCAGCCGACCAGAACGGTCACGACAAGCGCAACGGCAGCTGACCTGCCGCCCCATGCGGGCTACATCAGTTCCAGGCCCGCGCCCTTGACGACGGCGGCGTACTTCGCCATTTCGGACCGAAAGTACGCCACCGTCTGCTCAGGCGGCATCAGGACGATACGGTTGTTCTGAGTCGCCATCGACTGCTTGACCTCCGGCGAGTTGAACGCGCGCGCGAGCGCGTCAAATCCCTCATCCTTCTGGCGGACGGCGAAGGCGGCAGTGCGCTGCTACGCTGCCCTACCGTCGTCCATCGAGGAACGTCCGCCATGAGAACCGCAGTTGGCGTCGCGTGCGCATTGGCCATGCTGTTGTGCGGCGGTCCGGCCTTTGCCCAGTATGTGGTGCGCACCCAGGACATGAGCGGCAAGTGGAGCGTGCCCAACCCGCACTACGAAGGCGTGCCCGAGCTCTTTCGCGCCAGTTCCGGCGCCAAGCGCGCATGCCTGGATCGCGGCCCGCCCAGCAACCTGTACCGAGCGACCAAGGTGATCGACCTGCGCACAGGCGAAGAAGTGCTGGTCGTCGACTGCATCCCGATTCGCGCCGAGCAGCGCCAGCGGTCGGAACAGATTCGGGCGAACGCCTCGAAGGCGGCGCCAGCGCAATGAGGTATTGCCGGCCGGCGCAGAGGGTGAAACTGCGCGCTATCGCGTCCGCGCGCCGTCCTTCTCGCCAGCGGACGAATTCACGTATTCCTTGACCGTGCCGTCCTTGTTGTAAGTCACGGTCAGCGTGCGCTGATCCTGCATGGCGCCGAACTCGCTGTTGTTGAAGTAGAACCACGACGCCGTGCGCAGCCCCTGCTTACTGACGCTCTGCGTGCGGGGCGGGCCAAAATCGCGAACCATCTCATCGAACGTCGTGACGTTGATCTTGATGGCTTGCACCTTCGATTGCGTGACCAGGTCTCCCGGCGCGGGCGAGGCGCAACCCGCCACGAGCGCGGCCACGAAAAGCACGGACGATCTCATTGAATTTCCCCAATCCTGACGGCCGGCATGTGCGGCCGTTGTGGTGATGACGTTGTGGTTATGAATTTGGAACGAGCATAAGAATACCCCGGCCAACGATCTTGCCGTGGTCGGCGTCGGCCCGATTGCCCGGCCTGCGCCTGTCATGTTGCGGTCATCTACAATGCCGCCAGTTGCCGAGCGCGAAGTGGCGCCGGCCCGCAACAAACAGGCAGCATGACCCGCGCGAAGAAATCAGCACCCAGAAAGAAAGCCCCAGCCAGCAGAAGCAAGGCCGCAAGCGGCGGCCGCATCTTCCGGTTCCTGCGCACATTCGCGCTGACCTCGGTGGCCGCCTTCGGCGCAGCCACCTATGCGCTGAATCCGCAGTGGCGCCCTCAGTTTTCGCTTGACGACATTCTTGCGCGCGTCGGCTGGCCGACCCACGAAAAGTTCGCGCCCGCGGCGGTGCCAGCAGGCGGCATGGCGCACACGCGCTTTGCCGAGTGTCCGCAGTTCTTCCCGCAGCAACGCCCGCCGGTCGTCCCGGCCAGCCAAGCCCTGCGCGAGCTGTGCTTTTCCAACTTCGCCATCTTGCACAACGGCCAGACCAAGACGCCGGTATTCGTGGCAGAGCGCCTGAACCGCAAGATATTGACGCAGGCGCAGGACATGCAGCGGTCCGACAAGTTCTATGCCGAAGCGCGCGTGCCCCGCGCCGAACGTGCCGAACTGACGGACTACCGCGGCTCGGGCTATTCCCGCGGGCACATGGCTCCGGCGGGCGACATGTCCACGCCCGAAGCGATGGCGCAGAGCTTTTCGCTGGCCAACATGGTGCCTCAAGACCAGCGTCACAACGGCGGCCCATGGAGCCAGATCGAACAGGACACGCGCAAGTACGTCATGCGCGCCTCGGGCGACGTGTATGTCTTCACCGGCCCCTACTACGGCGACAAGCCCAAACAGATCGGCTCGGGCGTGGCCGTGCCAAGCCATCTGTTCAAGGTCGTCTACGATGCGTCCACCGGACGCTCGTGGGTGCATTGGCAGGCCAACAGCCCCAGCACCACGGCAGGCGCGCCCATCAGCTATGAGGAATTCGCACGGCGCACCGGTATGCAACTGCTGCCATCGTCGAAGCCTTGACGATCGTGCAAGACGGGAATCGTCGTTCTACTGTGCCCACATCCAGACCTGCATGGCTGGCTGCATGCGTTTCGTGGTCGCACTTTCAACAGCGCAGCGAGTGCAGTAGGATGCACCGACCGACTGGAGGAAATTATGCAGACCGCAAAATGGGACTTTCAGATCGCGCAGCCGGAGCAGGACGGCGATGATTGGCGCATTGGCTATACGCTGATCTCTCCCATCGCCGGCGTGCCGTCCGAGCGCATTGCCATCGATGAACGGTTTCATTCCGCCCATGGCGCAATTGCCGAGGCCACCCGCCTCGCGCAGATTCACGTCGCGGATCTGAATGGCGAAGCGCCGACGTTCGAAGCGCCTAGCGATTCCGAGGTGCCGTTCGACAAGGATCAGCGGTTTTAGGCAGCGGCGCCCATTGGAAAAACGCTGCTGCCACGCAAGCATGTGCCGCATGGCAGCGAAACACCGCGTTTCATACGTTCGGAAGCGACCCGTTCAACGCGCGGGCGCCGGTGCACTGCCGGCCGGCGTGGCGGGGTTGGCCGGGGTAGCGGGCACCTGGATCTCTTTCTTGCGCAGTACGCCTCCCCCCTGCACGCTGCCTTGCACACTGGTGGGCGAGTTCATCTTCGCCACGCAGGTCTGCCGGTGGGATTCCGGCAGACGGTTGCAGCGCGCCAGCTCGTTCTGGCGGAGCTGTTCCGGGCTCTGCGCGTTCAGGTTCTGACGATCACGCTCTTGCCGTGCCGCAGCCGCTTCGCGCAGGCACGTCTCCAGCGGTTGGCCAGAGGCGCCACTCTTGCAGGTCGCGACATCCTGCTGATGCTGCGCTTGCGAGGTAGCGCTGGTGTCGGCAGCATGGGCCGCGCCAGCCGTCCACGCCAGACCCGCCAGGCAAAGAATCGCGGAAAAGCTTTTCAGGGACACTTGAACAGCATTCATCTTGTGAACAGCATTCATGGTCGGCTCCTTGGGAAAAGGGGGATGCGCCCGGCGACGCGCCGCGCGGCACCTCCCGCCGATATATCTACCATGCGGCAATCATCGGCCGCCACGAACGCAGTAACGCGATGTGTCAGGCCCGATGCCCGTCCAGGTGTGCAAGGACGGATGCGGCGACACATTCCAGCGGGCGTTGCGCATCGACATGGGTCCAGCCTTTGACGTCGCGTTGCCGCGCCAATTGGGCGCGCACCACGTCCTCAGTGGCGTCCGAAGGGTCGTTCGTGCGCTGATTCACGCGTGCCGACAACGCGGCCGGTGACGCATCAAGCCAATATCCGCTGAAGGGAACCCCTGCGCGCGCCGCGCACTGTTCAATACGCTGACGGCACGCCTCCCGTTCAAACACTGCATCGGCGATCACTGCGCAACCGGCCTGGACCAGTTTCTGCGCGCAATCGGCCTGTGCCGCGTAGACGTTTTCGGAAAAGTCGGTTTGATAAGCCGTTTCGGGCAGCTTCGATGAGGCGGGCACTCCCCACATCTGCTTGCGAATACGGTCGCTGGCCAGTATCCGAGCGCCCGGCATCGGGCCAAGCGCATGCGCGATCGCGACGGCCAACGATGATTTTCCCGAGCCGCTGAGCCCGCCAATGGCAACCAGACGCCCAACGCGCGGCGACAGGCAGGCAAGCGCGGTATCGATATAGCGCTGGGCCTTTCCCAGCAGAGAGGTTCGCGAGGTGTCGATGGCTTCTTCGGCCTGCGCGACCAGGACGTGGGCGCGGATGACGGCTCTGATGGCCAGGAACAACGGCATCAGCGCCATGCCCGCGTCATCGTGGCGGAGATCCAGGTATCGGTTCAGCACGACGTTGGCCTGCCGCGAAAACCCCTGGGAGCAAAGATCCATGATCAGAAATGCCAGGTCGTAGAGCACATCGATGGTGGCAAGGGCATCATCGAACTCGAGGCAGTCGAACAGCATCGGCGCCCCATCGATCACGCAGATATTGCGCAAGTGCAGGTCCCCGTGACAATGGCGCACAAGCCCGGCCGCCGCCCGCGCGGCCAGCAGCGGCGCCTGCTTGTCCAACTCGTCACGAATCGCGGCGCAGAGCACCTCGATCTTCGGTCCGGGCAGCACGCCGGCCGCGGCAAGAAGTTTCTCCGCCGCAGCCAGCACGTGGGCCAGCCTGGAAGGCACATCCACGCCGCCCACGATCGGCGCGTTGTCATGAGACTTGGCAATCTCTCCCGCAATGCGCTCGGCCAGCGCGTCGGTCAGCCCTTCCCGCTGCACAACGGCTTCCAGCAGCGCATCGTCCGGGAAGCGCCGCATTTCCACGACGGCGTCGATCAATTCTCCGGGGCCGTCGAAATTCAGATTGCCCTTGTCGTCCCGCCTGATTTCCCGCACCGCCACATACAGATCGGGCGCGGTTCGCCGGTTGAGCTCAAGTTCACGCAAGCAGGCCGCCAAGCGCAGGACAGCAGTGGAAAAATCGGCATAGGGAAAACGCACCGCCTTTTTCAGTTTGAAGGCGCGAATCCCGGCAAGGACAATAACGGAGATATGGGTGCGTATCGTGACGATGTCGCCCGCAGGCACGCCGTGAACATCAGGACGGGTCAAGAATTCCAGCGTGGCGGCCTGGCACCGCGCGTCCGGGTCCACGTGTTCGTCTGTCCGGTTCATGCTGGTCCGTCTCGCATCGCAATGCCGCTCCGTCTGGCGTGCCGGCGCCGCTAAACACCTGCCGGGAAGGTTTCTGGCGCCTCATCCAATTTCCAGATGTCGCCCCATTCAAGAGGTTCAACCGCTCGCGTCTCGTCAAGATGCAGCACGCAGTCGAACTGACGTGGCAGGCAGGCGTAAAAATAATGGCTGCCTCGTTCCGTTTCCGGACGGTAGACGACCCCAATGGCGCGCTCCAGGCGGGACGTCGACAGCGCCCGCATCAACTCTTGATCGCTGTTGAGCGGCAACATGAAGCGGCTAAGGCCCGTCTCATGAAACAGCGATTCGTAGCTTCCCGGCAGGCCAGGGCGCACCCGCATGCGCTCGGCGGGCAAGTCCCAATCGGCCGCCGCCGTCACGCTGCCCTGGTAGGTCGTCAGTCCGATCAGAAACGCCTGCTTGCCATAGGATTCACGCGCCAACTGTCCCACGGTCAACTCGCCGGCCTGGCCCACTTGGGTGGCGCGCGCGTCGCCCACATGAGAATTGTGTTCCCACACCACGATCTTAGGTGGCAGGCCGTCTTCCGTCCGAGGCAAGTGCCTGGCGAGCGCATCAAGCGTTTGCATCATGTGCCGATCCCGCAGATTCCAGGACGAAACGCGCTGGTCGAACATGGTTCGGTAATACTGCTCGGCGTTTGCGATCAGGCGAGCGTTCTGCTGCACGTAAAAAAGCGCATCGCTTGCCGCCTGGCCATCGCGCCTCATGTATTCGGCCGCACGGGCATTGAGATCCTGCATTTGCGCGATCACGGCGTCTCTGCACGACGCCGACAGGCCATGGTGCGCCAAGTAGCCATAGCGCTCGCTACTGCTGCCGAAATGATCGAAGCAGGCGTAACGCTGACGCGCATCACGCGCAGCCTCCGGGTCGACCTCATCCAGGTACTTCAGCACTTCGGCAATGGACGTGAACAGGCTGTATAGATCGAGCCCATAAAAGCCGACGGGCGCCGCGTGTGCGGGCAACGATTGGTTGAAAGACCGAAGCCACTCCACGAACCGGACGACCTCGGTATTGCGCCACATCCACGTTGGAAATCGCTTGAACCCCGCCAAGGCCTGCTCGCCGGCATTGTCGTCGCCTTGCCCGCGCAGGTATCGGTTGACGCGATAGGCATCGGGCCAATCCGCCTCGACCGCAACTGCAGAGAATCGCCTTTCGGCGATCAGCCGCTGCGTAATGCGAGCCCGTTCTTCGTAGAATTCGTGCGTGCCATGACTGGCTTCGCCGATCAGCACGAAGCGCGCGCCGCCGATATGTTCAAGCAGCGCGTCATAGTCCGTCATTGCTCCCGTAAGCGGCCGCGCGGCCGCAGACAGTTGGGCAAGCGTGGCGGCGTGAGCATCGATGGCGGTTTCCATGTGCACTCCAAAGGCTGGACCAGGGGGCATCAGCCGTTGCGCGACGAAGAAGTCGTCGTCGACGCGGTGGGCGGATGCCGGTGCTGCGCTTCGTGCAGCAGATGCAGGACCTCGTCGTCCGCGGTCTGTTCAAAATCCGCATACCATTGCCCGACGCCATAGAACGGCGTAGGCGTATGCAGGCACGCGACTTCGTCCGCTTCGCCCTCAAGCGCTTGCCTGGTTTCGGCTGCGGCAACCGGCACGGCGGCAACAACCCATGCAGGATTATTCTTGCGTACGGACTGAAGCGCCACGCGCATGGTCGAACCCGTCGCAAGGCCGTCATCCACCACGATGACGACCTTTCCCTGCAATGGAAGCGGTGGCCGCCCCGCGCGATAGACCGATTCACGGCGCTCGATTTCTTTCCGTTCACGCGACACGATGGACTCGATCGCTTTTGGATCGACGCCGTAGGCCTCAATTTCCCTGGTCTGGAATAGTGACTGATCGCTGCTGATCGCGCCGATGGCGTATTCGGGATGCCCCGGCATGCCGATCTTTCGCACCACCTTGATGTCCAGGGGGGCATCCAGCTCGGCCGCGACTTCGAATCCCACCGGCACGCCGCCTCGCGGCAACGCCAGCACGATCACATCCGGCCGTCCCGCATAGCTGGCCAATTGCCGCGCGAGCAACAGCCCGGCCTCGCGCCGGTTTCTGAAGAGAATGTTCATGATCTCTTGCGCCCCCAGCCAGTTGTGTTGCCAGGCCGTGACCCGCGCGGATATCAACGCGCGCCCTTGTGATCCTTCTGGCCAGTATTTTTGTGCCGTCCCAGCGACTCGGCCATTTCGGCCTTCTGCCGCTGTGCCACGGCGTCTTCCTTCTGGCGCGCCTCTTCTTTTCTGGCTTTCGGCGGGGGAGTTTTGGCGGGTTGCTGCATGATGTCCTCCTGGACGTTCGCCGCCCGACGCGGCGGGATAGCCCATCATGAACCGGCGCCACCGCGCCTTGTTGACGAAAATCACGAATTTTCCAACCACCCGTTCATCGAATCTTTGCCAGGGGCACAGACGCGCCCCGCTTGGCTGGCTTGAACGCGCCGTCCCACGAACGCCCGGCATACAACGCACCCCATTTTTCCATTGACGATCGTCAATACTGACTCGCCCTGCCCCGGGAAAATCGATGCGAAGAGCGCCGAATCCGGGGTGCGCGACGGAACACGCGTACCCCTTAACTCGTCCCTTATTCCGACAGGAGAGCCATCATGAAAGACGAAGAACTTCGCCGTCACGTGCTGGACGCCTTGGAGTTCGATCCCCGCGTCGATGCAACCGGCATCGGGGTCGCGGCTTCCCAAGGGGTCGTAACGCTGACGGGGCATGTCAGCACGTTCAGCGAAAAGTACGACGCAGAGAAGATTGCCGCACACGTGAAAGGCGTCAAAGGCATCGCGCAGGAGCTCGAAGTCCGGACCGGCTACGAGCAAGGAAACTCGGACGAAGAGCTGGCCAAACGCGCGATCACCAGTATCGGCTGGAATGTGTCCATCCCCGACAACAAGGTGAAGGTCAAGGTGCAACACGGCTGGGTGACCTTGACCGGAGAGGTCAGTTGGAACTTCCAACGCGTGGCGGCCGAAAGCGCCATTCGCCGCCTATCCGGCGTCAAGGGCGTCGCAAACCAGATCAAGTTGTCGAACAACGCGCAGATCAGCGATGTGAAACAGCGAATTCAGGACGCGTTGAAACGAAGCGCCGCGCTTGAAGCACACGATATTCAAGTCGCCGTGCACGACAGGCACGTCACGCTGATGGGAAAAGTGAATAGCCTGGCCGACAGGCGCGTCGCCGAGCAGGCCGCATGGAGCGCGCCAAGCGTCATCAGCGTAGAAGACAAGCTCACCGTGGGCTGATGGCGGCGCTTGCGCTGCAGCTTGCCGGCAGGCAACCGCCGAATCAATTGGCGTGACTCAACGCGCAAGGTAGGCGCGCACGAGTTCCATCAGATACTGGCCTTGAGGCGTCGGCGTGCTGTCACGCCGGCGCACGATGTACACATCCCGCGTAATGTCGGGATCCAGCACCGGAATCGACTTCAGGCCATAACCATGCGCCTCGAACAATGCCGGCATGATGGTCACGAAATTGCCCGACTGCACCAGCCCGATCATGGTGGCCAGCTGATCCACTTCGATGGTCCAGGGCAACTCCAGCCCACGGGCATTGAGGACGCTGTCGATCTGCAGGCGGGTGGAACTGACCGGATTCAGTCCCACCACCGGCAGGCCGGGCAACTTTTTCCACGACAGCTTGCGGCTGCGTGGCGCCAGGGCAGAACGCTCGGCGTACACCAGGTTGAAGCCATAGGTGGCGACGCGCTCAGCCTCCAGGGTGGGGCCGAATGACACCGGCGTGGTGATGCCGAATTCCACCTCGCGTTCTTCGACCAGGCCCGTCGTGACGGTGGCGTTGCCGTCGCGGATCGACAGGTACACCTGCGGATGCCGTGCATAGAACTCGGGCAGCACCTTGGGCAGCACCGAATAGCCTACCGAGGCCACCGTGCTCACCATCAGTGTGCCTTCGTGCCCCCGCGCGCGGCGGGCTGCCTCGGTCAGGCTGGCATCCATCTGCGTCACGATAGGCAGCACGCGCTCGTAGAGCGCGCGGCCCACCGACGTCAGCACCACGCTGCGCGTCGTGCGTTCGAACAAACGCCCGCCAATATCCGATTCCAGCTTCGCGACGCGCCGGCTCAAGGCCGACGTCGTGACGCACAGCAACGCGGCGGCCGACGTGTATTGACCCATGCGCGCCACGCAGCAGAACGCGCGGATGTCTTCCAGATCGTAATTGATTCGCATGGATCAATAATGGTTGAACTTTTTTCGATAGACGTAACTATACGCGCTGGCCGAACATGCCGGCATTACTTCGACGAGCCATCATGAATTCACAAGGCAAGGGCATTTTCCTGAAATCGATGAGCAGCTTCTTCGTGGGCGGCGCGACCGCCGTGCTGGAAGGCCTGCCGGTCGAATATCGCAGCATGGTCCTGAACGGATCGCCGCGCGAGGTCAACCCGAACGGAGAACAGGTCTATGGGCAGATGTATGTCCAGGAGTACCGCCTGGCGCAGCCCCGCCATCCGGATCCGGTGCTGCTGTGGCATGGCGGGGGCATGACCGGCTGCACCTGGGAAACGACCCCCGATGGCCGCAACGGCTGGCTGTGGAAATTCCTGGACGCCGGTTACGACGTACTGGTCAGCGATGCAGTGGAACGGGGCCGTTCGTCATGGGCACGGTTCCCGCAGGTGTATCGCGAGGCGCCCGTCTTTCGCACGAAGCGCGAGGCCTGGACGACGTTTCGCATCGGACCTGTCTACGACCCGGACCCTGCGCGGCGCGAAGCCTATGCAGGGCAACAGTTTCCCACCGAGGCGTTCGACGCGTTCGCCAATCAATGGGTGCCGCGCTGGCCGGGCCACGAGTCCATGATCCTGGCGGCCTACGAAGCGTTGATCGACCGGGTGGGACATTGCCATATCGTGGCCCACAGCCAAGGCGCGGGCTTTGCAGCCGAAATTGCGCGCCGCCGGCCACGCGCGGTGCGCCGGGTGGTGGGCGTGGAGCCCGGCGGCATGCCGCAAGCCGCGCCGATTGAAGCGCTGCCGCCGCATCTTGTTGTGTGGGGCGACTTCATCGAACCATCGGGGTCGCACTGGGTCGGCTACCGCCAACAAGCCGAGCGTTACCTGGATTCCATACGCGGGTGCGCCGACGTAACGGTGCTGGACCTGCCCGAAAGCGGCATCGCGGGCAATTCGCACCTGCCGATGATGGACCGCAATAGCGACGAGGTGTTCCAACGCGTCCTGAACTGGCTGCAAAGCTAAGGCAACACAAACGACAACAACGGGAGACAACCATGAATATCCGAACCCTTTCCAGCGCGGCGCTGCTGGGAGCCCTTGTGTTGGGAGGCACCAGCGCGGCGCATGCGCAGGCCTACCCCGCCCATCCCATCAAGCTCATCGTGGGCTACGCGCCGGCAGGCTCGGTGGACACGTTCGCTCGCATCATCGCCCCCGAACTGGGCCGCGAACTGGGCCAGACCGTGGTCATCGAGAACGTCGCGGGCGCCGGCGGCATCATCGGCGTCACGCGCGCCGTCAACGCCAAGCCGGACGGGTACACGGTACTGATGGGCATCGTGTCCGACGTCGTGATCGCGCCCATTCTGCAATCGTCGGCCAAGTACACCTACCGCGACCTGGCCGCCGTCGCGCCGCTGGGCACAAGCGGCGTCGGCGTGGTGGCGAATCCGAACCTGGGCGTGAAATCGTTCGGCGACCTGATTGCGCGCGCCAAGGCCAACCCGGGCAAGCTGACCTACGGCGCCACGGGCGTCGGCTCGCTGCCGGCCATCGCCATGGAGAGCTTCAAGCTCACCACCGGTACGGACATCACCTTCATTCCCTATGCAAGCGCCTCGAAGATCGCGACCGATGTCATCGGCGGGAATGTGGATATCGCGGTGTCCGGGTTGCCCGCCCTGCTTGAACTGATCAAAAGCGGGCGTGTGACGGGCGTGGGCGTCATGAGCCGCGACCGCGATATCGGCAACCCGGACTTGGCGTCGGCGGGTGAAACACCGGAACTCAACGGGATGGACTATTACTTCTGGACCGGAATTTTTGCACCGTCGAATACGCCGGAACCCATCGTCCAGACATTGAACGCCGCGTTCAGCCGCGTCATGGCCAAGCCGGAGATCCAGGCACGGTTCAAGGAATTGGGCGTAAAGGTCAGCCCGCCCACCTCGCCCACGGCGTTTGGGCAGTTCGTGGCGAGCAGCGATGCGCAATGGCAAAAGCTGATCGAAGACGCGAAGATCCCGCGGCAGTAGGAGGAAGGGACACAACAAAATGGCCCCAGGCTTTGTGAGCTTGGGGCCATTTTTTTTGTCCTACCGATTGGTGGTCCATAGGAAGGGCCACCTGTCGTCTTTTCTTGCACTGCGGAAATCCGGAGACCCGCATGAATATTGGTCGGGGCGGTGGGATTCGAACTCACGACCCTCTGCTCCCAAATTGGTTGACCATGGAAGGGTGTGGACAGGTGCGGAAAACTTATTGCGCCTTTTCAACGACTTACACCGCATGAATTTCCATTATCATCCACCCGCATCCGTCGCAATCCGCAGCCGGGTGTACCCATGGGTGTACATATGACGGAAAAAAGGGCATGACGCGTTACCCGAAAAAAGGTCGAGGTCACAAATGGACAGTCCGGGAATTGGAGTCCATTCCAACAGCGTGGGCGAAGGACAGTATCGCAGACGGCGGAGGTCTGACTGGCCAAGTTCGAGTGGTAAATGGAACCGCTGCGGTTGCGTTCCGCTATAGCTTCAAGTGGGACGGCCGCAAGGTTTGGTATTACTGCGGCAACTGGCCGACGGTCGATTTGGTGACCATCCGTGAAAGGCGCGACAACGCACGAGCACTCGTAGCGAAGGGTGTGGACCCTCGGCGGCAGAAGGTTGCCGACAAAATAGAGGCGCAACTTAAAGTCGAGCAGGTAATCAGCGAGGAAAGCCAGCGTCGCGCCCATGATCTGAGCGTCAAGGACCTGTACGACGCGTGGATCAGCGAGGGCGTACGCCGTTCCGACGAGAATGCTGAACTGAAGCGAATCTTCGGGAAGGACGTACTGCCTACGATCGGTGACTCCGCATTGCGGGCGTTGTCCGAGGATGACATAAAGAAGGTTTTACGCCCAGTAATAGCACGCGGTGCAAATCGCCTGGCAGTGATCATCTTCGGCGCGATAGGCCAAATGCTCGGTTGGGCAGAAGATCGCCAACCTTGGCGGCGCCTCCTCATCGAAGGCAACCCAGCTAAGCTCATCGACCTCGATCTTCTGCTTGACGATGACTACGACCCGGAGAATGTACGCACCCGCGTACTGCATGACACCGAGATCATTGAGCTGGCAGATCGCTTCAGATCTGGCGAAGATGAGTACGAACAAGCGCCCAATAAACGAGTAGCCAAGCTGCCGGTCTCACCCGCTACTCAACACGCGGTTTGGATCTGCCTAAGCACGCTTACACGCATCGGGGCGTTGACCAAGGCCGAGAAAGCCCACATTAACCTTCCTGAACGCACTTGGTTCATACCGAAGGAAAACTCCAAGGGACGGCGCCGCCAAAAGCAGGACCAGCTCGTCTATCTCTCGGACTTCGCCGCGCGCCACTTCGAAGGTGCGATGCAACTTTCGGATTCGTTGTACGTGTTCCCAGCTCGGGATGGCCGAGGGCCGCTTTCCGGTCAATCAGTGACAAAACAGATAGGTGACCGTCAGACGCAGTTCAAGGCGGAGGATCGAACGCCGCTAAAAGGCCGCCGAAACGACAATACTCTGGTCTTGGCTGAAGGGGCCAACGGCAATTGGACGCCACACGATCTGAGAAGGACAGGGGCCACCATCATGCAACGGTTAGGGGCCTCTGAGAATGTTATTGACCGATGCCAAGGGCATGTGGTGCACACTGGCAAGAACAAGATTCGTCGCCATTATCAACTGTATGAATTTGCCGATGAGAAGCGCCAGGCATGGCAAGATCTGGGACATTATCTGGATCAGCTTTTACCGTCGGGGCTGACCACCCCTAGGACGCGTCGTTCCAAGACGTCGAGAAAGGGTCCGCCCTCAAATGAGTAGTTAACGCCGGTGTGCCAAGGGTTCGTTTCGCCAAGAGCACACCAGCTTTGAACCGCGAATAGTATTCGGGCTGACCTACCAGCCGTTGCGAAACATCGCGCCAATCGAGAGGGTTGCCGCAGCGCACACCCTCTCTGTGTTCCCTGGTCGTCCCAGCGAACACCTTCTCTGCCCAGGCCGGGCGCCATCTGCACACACTTCAATCAAGGATCTCCGCATGGCCAATCCGCCTGCGGCCCGTTCCTGGGCCGCATCTTTTGAATTCCCGTCGACAGCACGCGACGCCCGTCATGCCGCACGCACTTGGTTCGAAGCGGCTCCCGATATCAGCCCTGCCAAATATCGCGATCAAAAGTTCATCGAGCATTGCAAGGGCAAGGCTGATTCGCCCCTCGAACGAAGAATCCGGCTGGACGCCTTCAAACAGGCGTTTGCTCAGGCCATAGGCCACATCGTCGTAGAGGAGGCCCGGCTTCATGCGCTCCCTGCTTGAACGCCCGATTACGTTTCGACTGTCCGACGCGGCTCGTCGTCGTTACGAACAGGCCGCAGCAGACCGGGGAATGACGCTGTCAGCCTACCTCCGCGATCGCCTCGAAATCGACGACCAGGTCGCTGAGCACGTCTCGCAACTGCGTCTCACCCTTTTGGATAGCGGCGTCGGTGGACAGCCGGACGCGTCGCTATTGCCAATCCTGCTGGAAATGCTGCTGCTCACACGGCGACATAGCCCGCCCGGCGATCTGCGCGCCGTTCACCTTGAACTTGAACGACAGGGCGTCACGCCCCGGTCCCTCAAGTAGATCTTAGGAACCCCCATGCGAGTATCCCTCTTGGCGGCCATTGCCTCGGCCGTCTGCCTCCTTTCGGCCTGCGGATTCGTACCGCCCGCCCCGCCGACACCTCCGGACTCCGGACGCATCCTCATCAACCATGCGGATCCGCGCACCGTTCTACCGGGTAAATCGCCGACCGTCCTGGCCACGGCCGACATTCCGCCCATTCCCGTGCCCGTAGCGCCGCCCAAGCCAGAAAGCACTGCACCTGACGCCAGCGCACCGCTGCCGGCCGCTACTGATGTGACGTCGGGTGCCGGCACCTCTGCGTCGGCGCCGACGCCGGTAGCGACAAGTGAAGCCACGGCGCCTACCACCGATGTGAGCGCGAGTCCGCAACAAGTCACACCGACCGCTGGCACCATCGTGACGGTTGAAGTTGCGCCGACGGAGCCCATTGCAGAACCGCAAGTCGTGGACCCGCCGAAACAGATTTGGCGCGTCAGTCCTCAAGACGGGACGGTCCGCCAAGCGCTCAATCGCTGGGCAGCGGATGCCAACTGGACCTTCGGGCCTGATCAGTGGGAACTGAACTTCGACATACCGATTCAGGCCCCCGCCGAGTTCGAGGCGGACTCATTCCAAGAGGCCACCCAGGCGCTGTCCCAGGCAGTCGCAATGAGCGAATCGCCTATCCGCCCCTGCTTCTACGGCAACCGCGTCCTGCGCATGTTGCCCTTCACCCGCAGCTGCAATCGCTCCCCCGCCACGCAATCCTAGCCGCGGCGTTGACCAGGAAAACCCATGAATTCTTACCGCACTGTACTGACGGCGGTCATGCTGGCCTTGCTCGCCGGCTGCTCGGCCCTGCAGGCCACCGACCGCGTCGAATCCCGCGCAGCGCTGCGCCAGGCCGACGGTACCATCGCGTTGGACCACTTCAAACTCAGAGCCGGCGACGTCGACCGTGCAAAGGGTCAGGTCGTTGAACTCCCCTGGATCGCTGGCCGACCGCAGCCACTAGCACGGGAAGTGACCCTGCCGCCGGCGCTGCGGGCAAACGTCAACACGACGCTCCTCTTCGAGAACAATTCCGCAGACCTCAAGACGCTGGCCGACCGGATCCAGATTGCCACAGGCATCCTGACGCAGGTCACGGCGGACGCCTTGCTGCCGGCCGAATACTTCTTACCGCGCCTAGCGGGCGACCTCGGCACGGTAAACCCGCTCAGCCTGGGCGCCAGCACCGCCGACACGCTCGTCCCGGCCCTCATCCCCGGCGCGGCGGTGGATCGAATTGCAGGTCCCGCGCTGCCCACAGGCGTGGCCCGCACAAAGATGGCACCACTGCCAGCCGGCCAGGCCCCGCTGGCCTCGGTGCTGGACGCAATCGCACTGCGCCTGGGCGTGTACTGGCGCTACGACGACAAGATCGGCGCGCTGCGCTTCTACCGGACAGAGACCAAGAGCTATGTGGTCCGCACGCCCACGCAGGCGGCCGAAGAGAACCTGCAGCGGGATATCAAGTCGACCAACTCGATGCTGGCGGACAGAACCAGCGCGGGTGCGAAGGACGAAGCGCGCGAGCTGGCGGCGGTCGTCAGCAAGGTCAGCCAGTTCCTCAGCCGTGCCGGCGTGATCAAGGCTGCGGACGGCGCGTCCAACACGATTGTCGTGACGGACACCAAGGAAGCCCAGGACCGAATTGGCGAATTTCTCGACGCCGAGAATCGTCAGATGACCCGCCGCGTGCGCCTAGTCTTCGAAGAAATCACGGTGCAGAGCGACCGGATCAATCAGGGAAGCGTGGATTGGAGCATCCTGTTCAACAGCCTGGGGCGCCAAAACACGGCCTCCGCAATCGGTGTCGCGCCGATGCTGGACGCGGCCAAGGCCGCCGGAAGCGTGGGCGCTAGAGTGGGAAGCGGTCCCTTCGCGGGCACCAACCTTGCACTGTCAGCGCTCTCGCAGCTGGGCTCGATCATCGACCACAAGAGCATCCCGCTCTTGATGCAGAATCGCCGCCCGGGCAAGTACGACACGCGCCGCTCCTTCGACTACATCAAGGACCTGCAGCAGACGCAAAGCACGTCGGACAACTCGGCCCCCACCGTCACCGTCACGCAGGACAACAAGACTGTCGGCACCTTCCTCACCGTCGTGCCAGATGCGCAGGACGACGGCCAAGTGCTCCTGACGATTGCCTACGACGACACCCGGCTCATCGAAATGAAAAAGGAGCCGGTCGGCTCCCGCGATGATCAGTCGTTCGTCCAGCAAACCGACATCGGCGGCCAGGGACGAGTGCAGCAGGTGATGGTGCGTCCCGGCGAGCAAGTGGTGATCGGCGGCTACCAGCAGTCGGCAGACACCTCTACCAGGCGGCGTCTGGACGACAAGGCACCGATGCTCGCCGGCGGCTCCGACGCTTCGCAAGAGAAGCAGATGCTCACGGTCGTTCTGGTCACGGCCATTCCCGAAGAAGGATTCTGACGTGGCACGACGTGAGAAGACCCCGCGGCGGCTGAGTTACCGGCTCGTCGCCATCCCCGGTACATCGAATCAGCTTGTCTTCGGAGTTCGATGGCAGACGGTCCTCGGCGAGGATCCGCAGAAAGAAGCGCTGCGGCTGGCACGCAAGGTGAAGGCCACACACTTTGTCCACAGCGATGCCCGCAGCCCTTCCGTCGGGCTTCTCATCGCCAAAGGCAAGGAGCGTCGCGCAAAGACGCGCGCCATCCTATTCTCGGCGGCCGCCGCGTTTGCACAGATGCATCGTCACGGCACCCACATCGTGGCGCTCAATCTGCCCGACAAATCCGTATGGATTGCCGTCATTGTTGCTGGTGTGGTCCAGACGGGCGGAGACGCGGTCTTTGCAGATCTGCAGGCGGCACAGCGCGCGCTCGATGAGGCGCTGGCGCGCTACGGCGAGGCGCAGGTGCACGGGGACCACCGCACGCAGTCACGGCCGTTCTCCCTGCAACAGCTAGCAGCTCACACCAACCAGCAGTCGTCCCTGCGCCGAGCCGGCTTCAGTCTCGCGATGGTCTCGCCGTTCTGGTGGACCCTCCTGGGCCTATTTCTGGTGTACGAGGCCTGGGACATCGGCATGAGTTACTGGGAGGAGCGGCAAGCGCGAATTGCACAGGAGATGCTGGCCGCGCAGCCCGAAGTTGACCCTGCAACGTTGTGGAAAAAGGCAATCGCTGCGTGGGCAAAGACCGCTCGAACGCTAGGAGAGCCGGGTCTAGCCCCGCTGCTGCAACAACTGGAGGATGTGCCCACCGCGCCCGGCCGCTGGAGGCTTGTCGAGGTGGACTGCCGACCGCCGGTGCGCAGTTGCGTCGCTAAATACCAACGAACGCGGCTTGCGGACAATCGCACCCTGCGCACGGCCCTACCGCCCACTTGGAAGATCGAGCATGTTGATCTGGAGACCGCAAACGCCTCCTGGACCATCCCTGCGGGGTTGGCGCCTCAGCCGGTGCTGCTGGCGGAACTTCCCGACGCAAAGGCGATGCGGCAGGTTTGGGAGCCGTCCTGGCAGGCACTGCGCCCAGCGCTGCAGGACCTGTCGCTGTCTGCGCCGGGACAAGTGCCGATTACGGTACCGAACGTCAAGCTTGCCAACGGGTTGGAACAACCCGTAATCCGGCCCAAGGAGATCAAGCTTCCGGCAACGCGCGCGCTCGTCATCAACGCGCCGCTGCGCTCCCTGTACGGCTTGGCGCTTCCGCGTACCTCAGAAGTCACGCAGTTGCAGATGCGCTTTACGCCGGACACCACTCCGGGACTCACGACGAGCGCCTTCGTCACAACGCTCAAAGGAACCATCTATGTTGAATCGCCCTGAACGCAAGCGGCAAGGCTGGCTCGTGTTTGCCGCCGCCGGCGCCACCGTCGCCCTCGCCGTCCCTCTTTCGGTGTCGGCACAGGTCGGGGTGGTCGGCGCCGGCGTCGATGTCGCCAGCCTGAGCCAGCTTGTTCCCCAAACCGTTCAAGAACTGCTTGAGCTCGATGCCCAGCGCGCACTCGATGAGGAGAATCGCAAGGCGCAAACCGTAAAAGGCGGAGGCGCGCAGCTTGCCGCTTCCGGCCCACCTGCTGCCCAGGCCGCCAAACCCGATCCTGACGCAACGCCCGTTGTCGCGCCGCCACGGCTTCTCGCCATCACAGGCGTCGGAAAGCAGCTGACGGTGATGATCGACCAGGCGGGCCGGCGGGCGCATTACCGCAGCGGCTACGCCGAGCCTGTCGCCGGCGTCGACCTCGGACTGCGCCTGCAGGCCGTATCTCAACCGTGCGCCAGCTTCGTTGACCAGTCCCAGGATGTCGTCACCTTTTGCCTAAATCGAGGAACACCATGATCTCAAGCCTCATTCAGTTGGTGCGGCGGCTCAAGCGCACGGTGCATGTCAGCCTGCGCGAACAAGAGGAAATGCCGGTGCTGGACATGCACGCATCGACTCCTGCAGTGTCCACCGGTGACGCCTACCAGCACATCGATTCGTTCGAAGACATTACGCAAATGCAGCCGGCGTTCAGGACGCTCAAGGTCGATTGGTGCGGCTCGACATCGGCGGTCACCGCATGTGTCGCCGAGCTCGAGGGACCGCGCTATGTCGTTTTCGTCAAACCGCGCGAAGTCGACACCGACATCTTTCGCGCCGTCGAACAGCGCGCCATCGACGCCGCCAAAGGCCCGGTCCAGATCTACACGATCAACCCGGTCATTCTGCTGACCCTTGTCAGAGAGCGGATGCAGGCCCAAGACGTGATACAGCGAAGCTCCCGGATCCGAGGCCAAAAGGAAAAGTCGGCAGTTCGCCAAGGGTTTTACGACATCGTGTCCTGGGCGGTACGCAACGATGCGAGCGATCTGCATCTGAACATCGACACCACGGCCGCGAAATCGCGCATCAGCGCCACCATCGACGGCCAGTACACCACGCCTGAACATCTAGCGATGCCCACGCAGCAACTCCTCGACATGGCCAGCGTTGCCTGGCTGGATGTCAGCGGCGGGAACGGCCTATTCCTTGACATGGCCAACGAGCAACAGGGTCGGCTGTACGAGGTGGTGGACGAGCGCAGCTACATGCTTCGCTGGGGTTCATTCATTGCAGACAAGGGGCCGTCCATCACGCTGCGCTTGCTCGACGTGGACTCCAAGGTGCAAAAGGTGGACATGTCAGCCCTCGGCTATCTCCCCTCTCAAGTCGCCCAGTTCGAGCGGGCGATGCGCAGCATGGGCGGCGCCATCGTCATGGGCGGCATCCCTGGCTCCGGAAAGACGGTGAGCATTGCCCAACTGATTGTGCGTCTGCCGAGAACGCGCAAGGTCATGTCTATCGAGGATCCCGTCGAACTCATCCTTGAGGCAGTGCTCCAAGCCAGCGTTTCGCGCTCTCTGGATGGCTCCGACCGCGAAACGATGAAATCGAAGCTCATGGCGCTCAAGCGAGCGGCCGCGAGTGACGTCTTTCTCGGGGAGATTCGCGATGTGCTCACAGGCGCTGCATTTCAGGACATCGTGCTCTCGGGCAGCAACCTTTACTGCACGACGCACGTGGGAAGTGCGCTTGCCATTCCGCAGCGCTTTGCCTCCAGCGAAATCGGAATACCGCGCAGCACGCTGGGAACCCCTGGCGTTTTGAAGCTGCTCGTTCACCAAGCCCTGATGCCCAAACTGTGCCGCTGCGCCCTTCCCGCCGTGGCACTCCTTGACGGTGCCCAGGATCGGATGGGCATCAAACGAGATCGCGGTACATGGCAACAGTACTTGGCGGGCATCGAAGCCCTATACGACTTCGGCAGCGATTCGCTCAAGATCCGCAACCCGGACGGCTGCGAACACTGCCGCAAGAAGGGGATCCCGGAACTCTTCGGCTACGCGAGTCGCACCGCAGTAGCTGAACTCTTCGAGCCCTCTAGTGATCCCGATGCGCTTCGAGCCATCGCAAACGGCGACGAGATCCGCCTGAGAGCGATCTTCGCCAGCCAGCGCACCGCCCGGTACGACGAGCCCGATATGGAAGGCAAGTCCACCATGGAATGCGCCGTCTACAAGATGAGCCAGGGAATGATCGACCCCCGGGACATTGAGCCTCATTTCACGGCGTACGCAACACTTCTGCGCCAAAGGAAAAAGGGATGAAGATTCCCTTCTACTTCACGCGGGTCGGCCAAGCTGCCAACAAGTTCTCGCGGGCCCGTGCGGACTGGTACGAATACTTGGCCGACATGACGGAGGACACCCAGGGTCGCCGGACGTTCCTGAGCATTCTTGAAGCTGACGCGCAGCGCTACGGCAAAAGCGCCCGCGGCGTCCTGTCGGCTTACTGGGCTCACCGTATCGTGGAAACCGGCGAGCTTGGCAGGACGCTTCACCGCACGCTTCCACCGCGAGAAGTAGCGGAATTTGTCTCGCTGCAAACTCAAGGGCAAGCGGTATTCGCGGGCGGCCTGCGCGACATGGCCGCCGTCGTGCGGGTGACGGCCCAGCTTAGGGCAATCCTCGTCGGCACGCTGGCGGTGGCCGCCCTAATGCTGCTACTGGTGTGGGCGATGGTCATGCTCGCGGTCCCCTACCTCACCGCACCAATGCTGCAGGACGCCATGCCAGACATACGGTTTGAGCTGCTCAGTCCGTCGACCCAGGCGTTCTTCGACATGGCGCAGTGGATTCGGGACAAAGGTATTCGACTGTGGTTGATATCGATCGCCCTCGGCGTTGCCGTCTATCTCTCGTTTCCCTATATGGACAACCCGCTACGCCGTTGGCTCGACAAGTGGGGACCGTATCGGCTCTACCGGGACGTTCAAGCCATTGCCGTGGTAAGCACCGCGGCAACCGCCGTAAAGCCCCGCGCTGGCAAGGTCATGCAGATCCGTCAAGCGATAGAGCTGCAGTTACCGGGGGCCTCCCGTTGGCTTAGCCACCGGCTTCAGGCTATCCAGAATCGACTCGACGACGCAAAAAAAGGCGCCGCAATATTTGACGTTGGCCTGCTCGATCGAGAGATCTACTGGTATCTCGAAGACCTCTCGAACACGCTTGGCTTGGACGCAGGCCTGCAGAAGACCCGCGCACGCATGGAGACCACCATTCTCAAGCGCGTTGAAGACCGCGCAAAGGTCCTGCGATGGGCAACGCTCATCTGCGCCGTCCTCGTCATGGCTGGCCTCTTTTTTTGGCATCAAAGCGTGATCATGGACATGCGCAACGCCTTGATGATCGACGCAATGTAGCAACTCGCCACCACGAATGCTCGTGGTGAAAACTTATTCGAACAAACGGAATTCAGATGCAAAAGCACAACATCGCGACCGAGCGCGCCATCCAACGCGCCAAATCTGCAGACCTGCGCCGTCAGGGCGGTTGGACGCTGGTCGAAGTAGGCGCGGTCATCGCCATCGTCATCATCCTCGCCATCGTCGGCTTTCCCTCTGTGAAAGGATTCTTCATCCAAGGCCGCGTGCCTGCAGCCGCCGGCGAGTTGCAGCGGTTCATGTCCACGGCCCGGATCATGAGCGAAGGCGACTCGGCCACGCCTTACTCGGCGATCGACAACGCGCAGAACTTGGCGCCGTCGCTGCGGGACTCCACGGTTTTCAAGGTGACCGGGAACACGGTTGCACACCGCCTCGGCGGTACAGGCGTGGGCTCAAACGGAACGATCACTATCGCGCCGGCCGCGCTGGGTGGCGGCGCGGCCGGAAGCGCATTCTCCCTAACGCTGACGAACGTCAACCATCGCGCCTGCCCCGTTCTCGCCTCCACCATGAACGGCATTTCCGAGATGATCAGCGTAAACGGCACAGTCGCGAAAACCTTGGGTGCCAACAGTGAGTCTGGGACGTTCAACGCCGTCACCGCCCAAAACCTCTGCGTCAATGGCGACAACAACACCTTCGTCTTCGCCACACGCTGATTCTCTGGGACCGCGTGAGGGGCGTGCCACCAGCACGCCCGCACGGGCTCTCAAACGAGGCGATCCAATGCAATTAATTCAATCACCGCTGTCCTGCAGGACGCGGGCGCGCGCGCCCACCCAGGCAGGCTTCACGCTCGTCGAGGTCACTGTCGCCCTACTACTCGTCATGTTGCTGGCTGTATTCGCGGCGAAGGAAGTCAGACGCAAGGCAGACGAGGGCGCCGCTGAAGCGACCGGCCGTTACCTGATGCAAATCCGGGGCGCGGTGGTCGATCTACAGTTAAAGCATGAGGCTTGGCTGCGCGGCGAAGACCTCACCGATTTGCCCGCTGGTTCGTATCCCACGCCTCCAGCTCTAGCCTGGGCCAGCGTGGGAGGCGCACAAGTGGCGCGGGGCGGGCTGTCCGACCTCACGGCGCTAGGGCTCCTGCCGGCGACCATCCCGAGATACCCGAGCTTGGGAGACGTAGCGCGGTTCATTCTGGTCCGACAGGGCGCATGCCCAGGCGCTGATTGCCGTACAAGCGCCTTTGTCTATGCTTGCCATCCCATCAGCACGGCGCGCAGCCTGCGGCAAGGCGCCGAATGCACGCCGCCTGCGGGCAGCCGCGGCGATTTTGACCAAACCCTCCTGAGCAAGGTCATTCTCGCCGCCGAAGGATACGGTGGCCACGACGCCCGCGGGTCGAATAGTGTCCGAGGTCCGCTGATGGACATTCCGCGTGCCTGGTTTGATTTCGGGGCGCAGCCAGGGCATGCCGTCATCGCTGCAAGCCTGGACGCCACACCCTTCGGCCAGTTCGTGCGACATGGAGAAACCCGGCCCGTCACGCTGCACAACACGCTGACCGTGGGAGAGACGATCCAGAGCAACAAAGGCTTGCTGCTCAACACGTCGGTCGCCCAAGGCGCGGCGTGCACTGTGGAGGGCCTCTACGCATCGACTGCCAACAAGATGCTCGCGGTTTGCACGGGTGGGGTGTGGTTCACGCCCTTCGGTCACGTGATCACAGGCGTGTACAGCAACCTGCCCAGCGATGCGGCAATACCTGCCCTTTCCTGCCCAGCAGGTCAGACGCCATGGCGCTATGCGTCGATCCAGTCCCTGGACGTCACCGTCACGGGGAGCGACGTCAACGTTGGCGGCTCGGTGGGTGGTTCCATCCAAGGGTCCGGCTCAGTCAACGCCGCCGGCGCGGTTGCTGTGAACGGGACCTTCGCAGGAAGCTTCCAAAACTCTGGCTCCAGCTACGTGCGGGTCGGCCAGACGCTGGCCATCGCTGGCGACCGGGTTGTCATTTCGCCGGCCGGCGCTAACGCTCGCGCCGCCGTCATCCAGGGCTGCAAGAACTGAGCAGTCCGCTCGCTTTGTGCGTCCGACCTGGACGCACTCATCACCTTTGAGGCAAGCATGAATTTCCACACACTCAAGTGCTGGGGCAGGCGCGCGCTCGCACTGGCCGCGCTCCTGGTCTCAAGCCACGCCGCAGCCGCTGCAGATCCGCCGGGCAAACAGGCCGACGTGCAGCTCAAGACGGATCTGACTCACATGAACATTCTGGTCACCCAGGGTGCACCGCTGCCCCCGGGCGGATGCGTGGCCGGCTATGCCTGGCACACCACCTACGGCGGCTGCCGACGGGCTGAATCCCAACCCGAATCGGCCGCGTGCCCGGCCGGCTTCACCGGGAATCGCACCCGTTACCGGACCGCATACATCCTGCAGGCCAACGCATACGACGTCGCGTATGAGCCTTGGGGGCCGTGGCAGGACTCGTGCACGGCATCTCGCTTGTCGGGTGTCGTGGACACATTGATCGCCGCCGCGAACGGCGCGGAATCGGGGGAAACGAACAACACTTCCACCCTTCCACCGAATCTGGCAAAAGGCATGATGGTCTATTACGGAACACGCTTCGGCGTCACCATTCATCGACCCTCAGCCACGTTGAATTGCACCTACGCCTCTGGCACCACGGCGGGCAGCGGGAATTCGAACTCTCCCATCTGGTTCGGCCTCCTGATGGCCCCAGGGGAGTCAGTGACCAGGCGCGGGGAGAGTGGCTCGTTCGGCCACTGTCAGCTTTCCAACGGCAATCTCACGGCGGAACTGTACGGCAGTTGCGATAGCAGCACCGGAGGCGACCTCGATTACTGCGTTGGCGCCACGCGCGTGGTCAACATCACTTCCGTCAACGGATGCACCGTCACCACGGAGACGCGCCAAAAGAACACCGTCATCGATGTCGGCAGCTACGACATCTGCCATTGATCGGAGGAAATCAACATGCACATCCTGCGGCGCCTGATGGCGCTCCTTGTTTTTGCAGTGTCGTACTCGACTGGCGTGGGTACCGCCTTCGCGGCGGATGTTCTGACGGGCGATACCCGCCTGGCCTGCGAAGCGATCTTGTGTCTTTCCAGTGGCTCACGCCCCAGCGAGTGTTCACCCTCCCTGTCCCGCTACTTCGGGATAAACAAGAAGAAGCTGTCGGACACCCTCAGTGCCCGGCATGACTTCCTATCGCTTTGCCCCGCCTCCGGAGACTCAAAGGAAATGAGCGACCTGGTGCGCGCGATATCGCAGGGCGCGGGGCGCTGCGATGCAGTCTCCTTGAATGCCGGTCTCGGCAGGTGGCAGGGGTCCACCGACGACGGGTATCCCATTATCAGCAACAAGCGCCCCGGCTATTGCAACGCGTATAGCTCGCACGAATACACCGCCTTCGACGACGACCTGCCCCGGTACGTGGGCACGCCGGAAGAGCGGGGCTATTGGGTCGAGGCGAAGGACTATGACCGGGAACTCGCCAAATACGAGAAGGAGCTCGCCGACCGCAAGAAACATGAAGAGTGGCTCAACGGCTCAGGAAGCGGGGGGAACTAGACAATGGACTTTCCCACGCTCGCCCGGCAGTGCGCGCCTGACGTGCATATCAGTACGCTGAGCGCGGTGGTTCGGCATGAGTCGGGCTTTAATCCCCTGGCCATCGGCGTCAACGCCAAGCCGCATCGCAGCATCCGCCCTAAGTCCAAAGAGGAGGCAGTCCAGGCGGTGCGTGATCTCATCGCGCAGGGCGTCGACTTCGACGTCGGCTACGGCCAGATCAACGTGCGCAACTGGAAGTGGCTTGGCGTGACGCCCGAGTCGATTTTTGATCCGTGCGTCAACCTGGCCTCCGCGCAGCGGGTGCTGGTCGACTGCTACAAGAGAGCGGCGAAGCTGCACGGAGCGGGGCAGAACGCGCTATATGCGGCATTCAGCTGCTACAACACGGGCAACCTAACCTCCGGCTTCAGGAATGGCTATGTCGGCAAGGTCATCGCCGGCGCAGGTCTGGCGGTCCCCGCCATCGTGAAAGAGGGAGGCGCGTCCGCCAATCCCGATCCCAAGACCAGCAGCGCGCCGCCTCGAAAGCCGTCCAAGCCGGATGCCTTTCAGAAGCCTCGCAACGACGCTTTCGCAGCACCCCGCAAAGACGCATTCGAACCACGCACAGATGCCGTATTCGGCAGGCCCGTCCCGACGCCGGCCTCGCGCCTCACGGCGCAATAGTCGTCTACCCCTGGCCGATGTTTAGCCGCTAAACACCGGCTCCTCCCTTTTTTCTACCTCAACGAATGCCGCCTCGCTCATCGCCAGGTGGCGTCACCCCTTGGAGTCTCAAATGACCGCAGCATCCAACGCCCTCCCCGTCCGCTCGCAGCCCAAGAGCCACCGCACGCTTGCCGCCCTGGCATACGCAACCCTGGCAGTGCTCCTCCTGCTGCAACCGGAACTGGCGATGGCACAGTTCGAGAAGGCCACCACCGCCGTGCAGAAGATCAAAGACTGGCTTTGGCTCATCATCCCTGTCATTGGCCTTGTCTCCGCCGGCATTATCGGCATCCTCTATTCGTTCGACGTGATCCGCAAGGAAACCGCCTACCAGTGGGCAGTGGGTATCGTCTTTGCCGGTGCCATCGCTGGCGGCATCATCAAGCTGGCCTTCGGTTGATGGCTACCTCGCCCAAGCAAAAGGCCAAAGCCCGAGCTGCAGCCGCCCCAGTCGCGGTGGGGTCAGAAGTGCCGCCCAACCGCTTCCCACTTTTCAAGGGTGCCACCCGCGTCGCCACCGTCCCCGGGGGAGTGCCCACACGGGCATTTGCTGGACTGGTCTTCCTGACCGTCACCGCCGCTTCATTCACGCTGTGGGGCTGGCTGCTATTTCCCGTCCTTTACCCGGTGATGGCGATTCTGAGCCGCAATGATGATCGCGCCTTCTGGATCTGGGAGCTTTGGGTCAAAACTAAGTTTCTGGCGAAGAACAAGCGCTTCTGGGGCGCGATCTCCCTCACGCCAACACCCTACAGCCGGCGGCGCCCCTGGGCCCGATGGCTTGGAGTTCACGATCGATGACACAACAATCCATCGCGACGCTGCCGGCGTATGAACCGCCAGTCGGCACATTTGTCCCCTACTCCCATCACGTCACCCCGACCATCATTGCAACCCGCGACTGGGAATACCTCTCGGTGTGGCGTATCGATGGACGCACGTTCCAAGGCTACAGCGATGAAGAACACTGCCGCTGGGTCGAGGAACTGAACAACGTGTTTCGGGGGTTCCCAACCGGATTCGGGATATGGTCGCACCTGGTCCGGCGCCGGGTGTCCGAGTACCCCGAAAGCGAGTATCCGGATCAGTTCTCTCGCGATCACGACGCCGCGTACCGCAAGGTCTTCGCAGGCAAGCCGCCGATGATCAACGAAATGTACCTGACCGTGATCATGCGGGCCCAGATCGATCCAGCCCTGCGCATTCTGTCAAAATTCGAAAAACGCACGGCGCGCTCAGCGCTCGCGTGGCAGAACCAGGCTATCGAGCAGCTAGATGACGTCAACCGCAAGCTCGGTGGATCGCTCAAGCGCTATTCGCCCGAACTGCTATCCATCGTGGAGCGAGAATCTCCGCACGACACGGGCGGGGAGGAGGCAACACGTCGAAAGTCGCGGTTCTCGGAGCCCGCCGAATTCCTTGGCTTTTTGCTCAACGGCAAGATGCAGCCCGTGCCGCTGGTCAATGCCCGCCTCTACAACTACCTGCCGACCAGCCGGCAGTTCTTCTCCACACACGGTGAGCTGGGCGAAATGCGCGGGCCCGACTGGACACGGCGCTATGTGATGCTGGAACTACGTGAATACTCCAACACCACCAAAGCGGGCCACCTGAACTGCCTGCTCAACCAGCCGCACGAGTTCGTGCTGTCGCAGTCCTTTGGAGCGATGTCCAAGCCCGATGGGCTCAAAGCGCTGTCACGCCAGATCAAGTGGCTGGAAGACTCGGGCGACTACTCGTCGTCACAGATCGCGGACCTGCACAAGGCGCGCGATGAGCTGGCCGCAGGCCGCTTCGTCATGGGCGACCACCACGCCACCATCCAGGTCTTCGGCGAAGACAGCGAGCGGGCTCTTCGGGCGGCCGCGAGCATCAGTGGCGCGCTGGCCGACGAAGAGATCATCGGCCGACTATGTGATCGCTCATCCTTGGCTGCGTGGGCCGCCCAACTTCCGGGCAACTGGAAGTGGCGCCCTCGCCCCGCTCCGATTACCTCGCTGAACTTCCTGAGCTTCTCATCGATGCACAACTACCTCTTCGGCAAGCCCGCGGGCAACCCTTGGGGGCCGGCGGTCACGATGCTCAAGACAACGGGGGGCACGCCTTACTACTTGAACTTTCATGCTTCGCTCGAGGACGTCGACGAAACCGGCAAGCGCCGCCTCGGGAACACGTCCATCATCGGGCAGTCTGGCGCCGGCAAGACGGTCCTGTTGGGACATCTGATCACGCAGGCTCGCAAGTTCAACTACACGGGCATCGTCTTCGACAAGGATCGGGGCATGCAGGTGACCGTCAT
Source organism: Achromobacter sp. GbtcB20 (assembly GCF_019091095.1). Taxonomy (NCBI): domain Bacteria; kingdom Pseudomonadati; phylum Pseudomonadota; class Betaproteobacteria; order Burkholderiales; family Alcaligenaceae; genus Achromobacter; species Achromobacter sp. GbtcB20. The sequence goes on from NZ_JAGXJZ010000018.1 coordinate 67,481, forward strand.
GGCGATGGGCGGTAAGTACTTTCCGCTGCGACTGGGCGTTAACACCGGCTGGAACTACCTGCAGCTGCCGGTCACCGCTTCGAACGTCGCGTTCATGGCCACCATGACCAAGCTGCTGGGGGCTAACGGGGAGGAAGCCCCCACTGCATCCGAACAGAAGCAGATCGCCATGGCGGTCAACCAGCTTGTGGAGCACATCGACCTGGAGGATCGGTGCTTGTCCAACTTGATCAATTTTCTCCCTGCTGCGCCATCACCGGAAGGTCAACTGAGTCTGAAAGAGCGCCTCAAACGCTGGTGCGCGGGAGGCGAATACGGCTGGCTGTTCGACAACCCCAAAGACGAGCTGGACCTAGCCGCCAATAACCTCTTTGGCTTCGATTTGACGGAGTATTTAGATGAAGGGCCAATCCGGGATGCGGCAATCACATACTTGCTCTACCGCACAGACCAGATGATGGACGGTCGGCGGATCGCCCTCTTCTTTGACGAGGTCCAGCACCCGCTAAAAGTACCGTACTTCCAGGCTTCGATGCAGGACGCTAGTCGCACGGTGCGTAAGAAGAACGGCGTTCTCACTTTCGCAACACAGGAGCCAGCGGCGATTCTGGAGAACCCTGTGGGCCGTTCGCTTATCCAGCAGTCCGCCACCGCAATCTTTCTCGAGAACCCCAAGGCGACCGCCGAGGAGTATATCGAGGGATTCAAGTTGTCTCCGGCCGTCTTCAAGATGGTCAAGGATCTGCCGCCATTCAGCCGGCAGTTCGTTGTCAAGCAAAACGAATCAGCAGTCACCGCAGAGCTCGACCTTTCATCTTGCCCAGAAGCCTTGCTGGTCTTCTCCGGGTCTGAAGATCTGGCCGAAATCGCTGAGGCTGCAGTTGCCAAGCTTGGCGACGATCCTGCCCTCTGGCTACCCCACTACCTCAAGCTCGCCCAAGAGGCGACAAGGAGATGAAAATGTTCCAGAAGCACAACCTAAAACGCCGCTCGACCCACGGCTGGCGCGCAAGCTTCACCGTAGCGCTGGCTGCTGTACTTCTCTCAAACTCCTTGGCGCCCGTGCACGCGAGCGGCATCCCGGTCGTGGATGGTGCCAGCATCGCCGACCGGGCAGTCAAGCATGTCGAGACGCTGGCAAAGTATGCTGAGCAGATTGCTGTCCTCAAGGACCAGCTTGAAAGCTAGAAGCGCCAGCTTGAAGCCCTCACTGGGACTCGGAACCTCGGCGACATCCTGAACAACCCGGCGATTCGTGACGCGCTGCCGGCGGACGCACGCGAAATCCTTCGTGCCTCAAACGGCGGACCAAGCGGAATCTCGGACGTGGTGGAGCGCATCGAGCGCGAAGAACGGTTGACCGGCAACTACGAACAGGACAAGAAGAATCTGGACGCCCGGGCCGAAAGACTCGCGGTTCGCAGCCAGGCGATGATGGAGCAGACGCAAAAGGCGATGACGGCCCGCGTCAAGCAGGTGGACCAGCTGCAGGCCAAGATCAATCAGAGCCAGGATCCGAAGGCGATCGCCGATCTGCAGGCCCGCCTGCTGGTCGAGCAGGCCAACATCCAAGCCGATCAAACGCGGGCAGACACACTGACGCGCCAGATCGAGGCCGAGCAAGCCCTGATGGAGCAGCAAGCCCAAAAGCTCGCCGACAGCTCTTTCAGCCTCAGCGCAATACGCGCGCCGCTTCCGGGAGCGAGATAATGGCCACCACCGGGGTTAGCCTGGTCAGTCTCGGTGGAATCGCGAACTGGATCGACCAGTCGGTGACCACGATGCTAACCAAAGTCATCACGCCAATGGTCGCTTCGGTCACCCTCAAGCTATTGCCATTCGTGTCGGTTGGCCTGTCTGTTGCGCTTGTCTGGTACGGTTGGCTCATCTGCTCCGGGGCGATCCAAACTCCCGTCCTTCATGCGTGTCGGCGGGTCTTCAACATAGTGATCATCGTGTCCATCGCCGGCACCGGGGGGCTATATCAAAAGGAGATTGTCGGTGTCATGCTGGATCTGCCTACTTCCGTGGCTAAGCTATTTACCGGCACCGTCAAGACCCCTTCTGAAATGATGGATGACGCGGCGAATAATGGCGCGGAGATAGGCACGCGACTGCAAGAGCGCGCGCCGGGCGGTATCAAGAAAATCGCTCAGGCCTTTGTCTTTGTGGTTGTCTCGGTCATCATCACCATCATCTCAGCGGTCATGAGCGCGATTGGGATGCTGGTGTTAATCACCGTAAAGGTTGGGATGGGCTTAGTTGTAGTCATGGGGCCGTTTTGCATACTCGCACTACTGTTCGAACCGACCAAGCAGTTCTTCCACAGCTGGCTCGGCCAGGCCCTCTACTACGCTATTTACGCAGGCCTTTTTATGGTGGTTTTCATGTTCATCATGGGGATGTTCGGACAACTCCAGCAAGGCTTGATCGATCTATCGAAAGCGGACCAGATCAATATATTTTCCATGCTCACGGCTATCGTGTTCTTCATGATGTGCTCCAAGTTCATGCTAGAACAGGTCTCAGTAGTGGCTACCAAAATAACTGGCAGCGGCGCCGGCGGCGGAATTGCAGTTCCATTCATTGGGAAGATTGGCTAATATTAAGTTTCAATCGCGGCCCTCCCTGACAAGCATAAAAATTCGAGGATATAGATGGATCCTTTAAAGCCGCTGGGAAAGGCACTTTCTCAGAACCCCTTGATGGGCACGGATGTGCCGCTATCGGTGCCGCCCGGTGTTGCGCCCGATCAGCCGATATCAGCTTTCCAATGGATGAGCCTTGCCAAGGCGACTTGGACTTGGGTTCTCCGTCCCTTGTGGTATCTCTGCTTCAAGTGGCCGTCTCAATTGTTCCTGATTGGAATGTCAACGCCCCGCTCAAAGAGTAATTGGGATTGGCGCCGGGAGCATGACTACCAGCAGGGCATGAAGATGACCGAGGCTATGACTCGGGACGCGCGCCAAGAGCGTTAAAACTTCCCAAAGCATCTTTAGTAGGCCGGTCAGGACGCGACAGCGACCGGACCCTGTAAAAGGCACAGCAATCGCTGTGCCTTTCTCATTGCGCTGCGCAGTAGCCAGCCCCTCAGATCTAAATCCCCCTATCTCTTCGGAGAATCGATGAAGCATGCCATTCTGGCCGCGCTCGCCGCGGCTCGCCCTTTTGCGCCCGTACGAAACGTGCGGCCCCATCACCTCGGCCGGCAATCGGAGGATCAACATGTCCTTTGAAGACCCGAAGCTTTCGCTTCAGCAAGAACTGGACCGAAACCGGACCCTCGACAGGGACCTACTGACGGAAATCCTGTCATCCCGATCGAAAGCATGGCGCGTGACGACAGCCGCATTTGTGCTGGCGTTCCTGGCGGTCGGCGCACTGACCGCACTCATGATGAGCTTCACCCCTCAGCCTCCGTACGTCGTGCGCGTCAATGACGCGACCGGCGAGGTGGAGAACGTGTCCCAGCTCGGAGACGCTCAGGAGGACTATGGCCCTCGACTCGCGCGCTACTTCGTCACGCAGTACGTCCTGTCCTGCGAAGGCTACGACTGGCGCACCCTTCAAAACATGTACGACCGATGCGGGCTGTTCAGTTCGCCGGACGTGCAACAGCAGTACCACGCCAAGTTTGAAGACGACCCAAGAACTGGCCGTGAAGCGCTGGACAAGAAGTACGGCGAGCACACCCGCCTGGTCATCAGTGTCCGGTCCATCACGCCCGGCCCGAACCAGACCGCCACCGTCCGGTTCACGCGAAGCGAAATGGGGCCCCAGCGCTCGCCCAACACGGAGCAGTTCATTGCCACCATCGCCTACAGGTTCATCAACGCGCCGATGTCAGAAAGCGTGATTCGTGACAACCCGCTGGGCTTCCAAGTCATTTCCTACTCGACCGCCGTCGAAACGCTGAGGTAATCGTCATGCAAAAAGCACAAATCAACGAACTCGCCCGCCGCCTCGAAGAAGTGGGCCGCATGGACAATGCGCAACGCACCGCGCTGCTGCGCGACATCGAGCGGTACGCCAAGAACGACCTTTACGGCGCCGCACGCCTTTGCAAGGACCATCTCCACAAGGATGCGAACCTGCGTTTGCCCACGGCTGTAATGGCCGCCGACCGCATCGGCAAGCACTTCGAGGAGCGGATCCGCGAAGCGCGCCGGCCGGTGGAGTTGTACGGCGAGCAAGACCGGCAGATCCGCCAGCCCGAAGACGGGCGCGAGTACAAGGGTCCGATCGTCGGAACCACACCCAACTGCCTGATCCAGCGTGACAACGAAACCGGCGACCTCATCGTTCACGCTCGCAACACGTTGAATCGATCCTTCGAGATGACCGGCAACGAAGATGCGCTTGCCATCAGCTACCCCTTCAAGGCGGTGGGCGGCGTTGGCCTGGTGCGCGACGCAGACCACGACAAGCAGGCGGAGATGGGAATGGACCATCAACATTCGCACCAGCAGTCGCGCCAACGTGAAAGCAACCTCGAGATGGGACACGCCCGATGAACATCCGCTTCAGGCCCTTGGCCGTGGCGGTGCTGTCGGTCGCGCTTTGCGCGGCCGCAGCGCCCGCCTGGTCGCTTGACAGACCTGCAGCTTCGCCCAAGGATCAGCGAATCCGCTGGACGGACTATGACGCCGCCGACGTCATTCAGGTCGACACCACCCTTGGCGTCGCAACCCAAATCCAGCTCAACGACGACGAGGACTATGTGACCCACGCCTTTGGCGATTCGGCCGCATACGACTTCCAGCAGGTGGGCAAGCATCTGTTGCTCAAGCCCATCGTCGAGCAAGCCGACACGAACCTTCTCTACATCACCACCAAACGGAACTACTCGTTCCTGCTGAAGTATGAGAAGGCCCGCAAGAGCGGCGGCGTATTTCGTGTGGTGCTGCGCTATCCCGAACTGGAGCAGGCAAAGTCCGCCGCCCAAGAAGAGCGCGACCGTGTGCAACGCGATCTCGCCACCGCCGACGTCGCGATCAACTGGCAGGCCTACTCGATGAGCGGCGACACAAGCCTGGCGCCGACGGCCGCGTGGGATGACGGTGCGCAGACTTGGCTTCGTTTTGCGCCTGGCCAGGATCTGCCTGCGATCTATTTCGTGGACGCCGACGGACAAGAAGTGATCGTCAACCGTCATATGGAGGACGAGCAGACCGTGGTGCTCCATCGGGTCGCCAAGCGATGGCACTTACGCGTGGGCAACCAGGTCTTGGCCGTTCACAACGACGGCCCGCCCGTTGCACGCAGCTTGGCCACTGGCACCGTCTCGCCACAAGTTCAGCGTGTCATTCGTGAGGAAACTGCGCCATGAAGTTCTTCAAAAGGCGAAAAAAACCCGGTCAAACCATTGACGCCGTGTCCGAAATCGAGGAGCACCAGGCGGAGATTCAAGGCCGCGGCCGTCCGGACCTGTCGGGCACTGCCAAGCCCATGCAACAGGGCGCGAAAACCTTTATGTGGCTCCTGATCCTCATGGCGTTCATGGTAATCGGCACGGTGGGTTGGCGAGCAATCAATACGCCCGCCGCCCAAGAAGCTGCGCCCGCGATGCAAGAGAAGATCGAGAATGTGCTTCCTGGTCTGAAGCTCCGGCCAGATCCGCCACCTCCGCCACCGGCCCCGCCGGAGCCATCACTTGCGGCGCCGACCGTGCCCGGAGCGGCCCCCCCAACGGAACAGAAGGGTGCCTTGTCCAACTTGGCCGATGCGGTAGTGGTCGATCCAGTCATGCAGCGGCGCCTGACGAGCGGCCTGAGAGGATCCAAGGAAGACGGCAGCAAGTCAGCCGACCGGCAAGGATCGCCCCAACCTGCGCCTCGCGAAGCGGATAGCGGGCCGATGGCCGGCAAGCTCACGCCCATGAAACTCTCAGCGTCGCGCGCTGGCTTGGTTGGCAACCGGGACATGCTGATCACCCAGGGCTCAATGATCGATTGCATCCAGGAAACCAAGCTCGTCACTGCGCAAGCCGGGATGCTCGCTTGCTACGCGCCGCACGATATCCGCTCCACCAGCGGCCGCGTGGTGCTGATCGACAAGGGCACGCGATTCATCGGCTACCAGCAGGGCGTCTTGGCACAAGGCCAGCCCCGCGTTGGCGTCGTATGGTCCCGACTGGAGACCCCCAAGGGCGTGGTCATTCACCTGGACTCGCCGGGTACCGGCCCGCTGGGCGAAGCAGGTCTTGACGGCTTCATTGACACGCACTTCGCTGAGCGATTCGGCGGGGCAATCATGGTCAGCCTGATCAGCGATTTGGGCACGTGGGCCACCTCGCGTGGCAGCAGTGACAACGGCCAGGTGCAGTTCAACACCACGGGCGATGCGGCTACCAACGCGGTGACCACGGTGCTGGACAACACCATCAACATCCCGCCGACGCTGTACCGCAACCAGGGCGGCCGGCTGGGAATCTATGTCGCTCGCGATCTGGATTTCAGTTCGGTATACACGCTCCGGTCCGTCGCGCGCTAGTGACGTCGATAGCAGCACCGGCGACTGCAGCCCTGCTGGCCGGCGCCACCCACTCAGCTTAATGGCAGGCCCGTCCGTGCAAGCATTGGCGGGCCTGGCCCCATTCAACAGGCATTCTATGAAAGATTCCTCGAGCGCCTCGCCCATCGACTCGGGCGGACGCGACACCTCTTTGCGCCAGATGATGCGGCCCATCTCCGGCTACCTGGCCGATGATGCCGTCCGCGAAATCGCGATCACCCGGCCTGGGGTGATCTTCACGCGATCCCACGGGCGCTGGCACGAACGCCACGATCCGAAACTGACGCTCAGCTTTCTGGAAGCGCTGGTGAACGCCATGGCCAGCTACAACAACGTCAACTTCACGCCGATCATGTCGCTGTTGCTGCCGGATGGTGAGCGCGCTCAAGTCGCCCAGCCGCCTGCGGTGATCGAAGGCGCGCTCTCGATCAATATTCGCAAGCACAGCAGTGTCGTGAAGACCTTGGACGAGCTGGCCACCGAAGGCGCATTTGCCAACTGGGTTGATGTGAGCGGGCCCGTGGAGAACGTCCAAAGCCTGACCGACTACGACAAGGAACTGCTCGAGCTCAAGAAGGCAGGTGACATGCTGCAGTTTCTTCGCCGGGCCGTCCTTCAATGCCGCAACATCATTGTCGCGGGCAAGACGGGCTCAGGAAAGACGACATTCGCGCGCAGCCTAATCGACAGCGTGCCGTCCCTCGAACGTCTCCTGACCATCGAAGACGTGCACGAACTCTTCCTGCCTAACCATCCCAACCGCGTGCACATGATCTACGGCAAAGGCGCGGGCCGGATGACGGCTACGGAGTGCATCGAGGCCGCCATGCGGAGCTCGCCCGATCGGATCTTCCTGTCCGAGCTGCGCGGCCCCGAAGCGTGGGACTACCTGAACGCGCTCAACACCGGCCACCCTGGATCTGTCACGACCACGCACGCCAACAGTGCCCGCGATACGTTCGAGCGCGTCGCACTGCTCGTCAAGCAGTCAGCGGCTGGCAACCAGATGGATATTGAAACCATTCGACGCTACTTGTTCTCGACGCTGGATATCTCGCTATTCTTCGCCGATTACAAGCTGGTCCAAGTCTATTTCAGCCCAGGGCGCGTGCTATGAACAAGCGCGTAGACGTCAAACTTGCTTTCATAGCACCGGTAGGACTGCCTGGCGTCCTGCGCCTACAGCACGAGTGCGGCGAAGACAAAACAGCGCTTCTGTCCATGGAGGTTGGGGCCGGGCCGACTGGATCCGCGCCACTTACCACTACGGACATGCACCAGCTTGTGGATGGCTTGATGGATGCGATCCACGCCATCGAACGACTAGAACGGCTTTAGAACTACACCTGGCCGCCGGCGGCCGACCAGCGTCCCGCCCTCAATTTCTCCCGGAGACTTCAATGACCCGAGCGAACCGCCAACGCGGCGCGCAGGAAGCACGCGCCCGTACGGCCTACAAGATCATGCAAAGCGTCTTCGAACGCTGCCGCGCCGAAGGCCTGAGCGACGAACAAACTCACCAGGCTATCAAGGACGCCTACCCCTGGGGCGAGCGCCGAGCCTGGCCCTACAAAGCGTGGCTGATGGCCCGCCGCGAGTTCTACGAAGCACACGGCCTGCCCCTGCGCGCACGCCGTTCCATCGCTGAATCACTGGAGGCTGACTCGTGATCGGCAAGCTGTACCCGCACTATCCATTACCCGGCAAAACCTCGAAGCAACGCAAGGGACGAACATGAGCGTCGAAGCATCCAAATGGGCCAGAATGGCCGACGTCCAGAAATCCTCATCCAAGCTCGTGTTGCTGAACCTGGCCCAACTCGTCCGCTATGACGCCGAGCACTGGACCGTCTTCGCATCGATCGACTACCTGGCCAAGGTCACGCATCTAAATCGCAAGACGGTGATCGAGGCGCTTGGCCGGCTTCGCGAATTGGGCGCAATACAGGACACCGGGCGGCGTGCGGGCGACAATCGCAGCAGCATCATCTATCGCTTGTGTCCAAATGCGGTCCCGCTGATCGACCTGGCGGCCGCAGGTGCTGTCGCCGGCGGAGAAGCTCAGGCGGCGCAGCAAGATTTGGCTCTGCAGGATGGGAAGGACGATGCCCCAGCGGCCGCGCCGGCCAGCGACAATTCGCTGACAGTGGACCAACCTCAGCCGGGCGATCACGATGGATCCGGGCTCGACGCGATGTCCAAAGGCTCGCGCGTAGCGGACGACGCGGTTGCGGCAGACAGCTGCAGCCCTACTGACGGTTTTCGGAATTCCGCTCCGGCGACGCCTGCACCTACAGGCAAGGCAGCGAAGGGGGCCAGGAAGAAGGGCCGAAGACGCCAGCCTGAAGCGCGCGCTGCCGGCGCCGGCCCGACCAGGCTCCCGGCGACCTGGAAACTGCCGGAGCGGTGGCGAAGTTGGACGCAGGAGCAGCGACCGCTCTGGACGCACGAGAAGATCGACGCCATGGCCGCCACGTTCAGCGCCTACATGCGATCCAGGCCCGGTGAATTGGGCACGTCACCCGACTGGTTCGAGTCATGGCGGCTCTGGGTTTTCCGAGAGCGTGAGTACGGCGAAGCCGCCGGCACAGCGTGGCAGAACAGTTGGACCGGCATCGTGGCCATGGGCAAGAAGCTTGACGTGGAACAGGCGCCGAACGAACCGCCGCCTCATTTCAAGGCTCGCGTGTTCCAGGCCGCTGGGCTTGTGCCGTCCCATTAGATGTTGTCCACAGCCTGGCCCGGTATCGGGACCAGTCCCAATTTTGGGCCTAGCCCGAAAAAGTGTTTTTGCCCGTCCCAATTTCTTCTTTCGCCAGTACCGAAAACGGCTTTTTGCCAGTACCGAAAACGGTACCCAATAGGTATATATAGGTTTTATAGGTTTTAGAGAGAGTCGCGCGCGAGGCGCTGGCTCATCGCGAAGACCGATCCGCCTACCCTCCGGTCGCTGCGCTCCCTCCGCCCCGACGCCTTCGGCGCCGGCCTGCCCCCCCTAGCTTCAGTCCCCCTCCCCGCCGGCGCAATGCGCCACCGGGCGGGGGAAAGGCGTCCCCCCAGGGCGTTGCGGGCCGTTGGCCTCGCCCCGCCCTGAGCGCCCCGACCCGTCTGCCGAACTCTGCCAATGCCGCGCCACCGCTGCTGACCTCCAGGGCCGCGCCAGCGTGCTTGCGCCCCGGAAAAGGTCCGTCCCCTTCCCGGCGGGCACCCCGCCGGGTGGGGGAACGGCAGGCCCCAAAAAGCGCGGGGGCTGCTGCCCCCCTGGCCGGCCGCCTAACGGCGTCCGCGCTTCCGACCCCCCGGGGAACCGCAACGGTTCCCCCGCGCCCGCCTACGGGCGCGGCTCCCCCTCCTTCAACCCCGGTTCTCCAGCAGGAGGGGCGCCATCGCTCACGTCAACTTAACCGCACGCCGGTGCTCAGCCTGGACCGCTACGCACCTTCACCTCACAAGGAAATCTCATGAAAATCTCCGATTGGAAATCCAAAGTCCAAGCGCTGTTTCGTCCAGCCCAGCCCGATCGCGCGGCCGCGTCAAACGGCCCGCGAGCTCTCTCCGCCGACGGCGAGCGCAAGCCGGTGGAAATCTCCATCATCAGCACTGGCGAGCGATTCGTGCATGTGCCCTCCTCGTCCCAGCCTGGCGAAGTGAGCCGCGCAGCTGAACAGATGGGTATTGAGCCCGCCGATTCCTATGAGCAACATATCGCTGCGCTCGAGCGCGAAGCAGTAGCGAAGCTGCGGCTATGGGACGGAAAGTCGGTAAGCGATATCGACACAAGCGCCCTCTATGACTTCCCAAACTTGGAAGACCACCCGGTCATGCGACTAACCGTGCCTGCACCGGTGGTTCGGAAGGAGTTCTTGAACCCGTCGCCGTTGAACGAGAACGATATCGAGAGAGTCACCCTACTTGCGGTCGACAAGCAGGGCCACGCGCTTCTCAAGACAAACCTCGGGCACCAGGTGAGCGATTTCGATGAGACTTACTACGACGTCATGCCCGTAGCGGAGGCTCTCGATCGGCTGCAGCAACACGGCGCCAGCAAAGATTTGACGCTCGTGATTGGCGAAACTTTGTGGCGTGGTGTGACGCCCGCGGAAGTGAAGTCCGCTGAAGTTGGCGCGACGTATCGGGGCGCCATTCTCGCTGTCGAGGGCGGCAAGGTTTACCAGCTCGTGTCGAACAGCACTGCCATCGCGCACGACGCCGGCAGGATGAGCGTTCCCGACCCTCTGCGATGCGTCGGAAAAGAGGTAGACATCAGCTACCCCTGCGGCAAGGTCGGCCTGTTGCGCGAGGTCGACTCGCTCGCGCTCGGACCTACCTCTCTTCAGAAGGCGGAGGCCGAGAAGAGCCCGAACGCGTTGGAGCGGTAGCGCCACCGCTACCCACCTCACCGAACAGGGAATTTCTTCCTCATGCAACGCAATCACGCACAGCCGACGACCGCGAGCGATCTTGTTCAGCAGCTAAACACGATGAGCGCCACAGATAGGCGCGCCCAGTTGCGCGCACTTCTTCCGCTGATAGACCAACTTGTTCGTAGAGGCGTCAGCCACGCCAAGATCGTTGAATCGCTGAAGAACGCTGGCTTCGCCATGACCATCTTGTCCTTTCGGAAGGCGCTTTACCGATGGCGAAAGCGGTCGAGAACTGCGGTGCCTCACGGCCCGCAAGACGTCCCAGCATCCCCCGCCGTCTCTGCAGACTTTCCCTCCCCTCCACCCGCCTCAAGCGCGTCGTCTGCGAGCGGCATCCAAAGCAAAGCCGACCTCGTTCGGCTTCGCAAAGCTTCTGATCCCATTGACCTTGATGAACTGGCCAAAATTGGCCGGAAGAAATAGGAACTTCGCATGAAAATCGCAACCGTCAACTATTCCGGCTCCGTCGGCAAAACCGTCACGACCAGCCACCTGCTCGCACCCCGCATTCCGGACGCGGAGATCATCGCCGTCGAGTCCACCAACGAGAGCGCGGCTGACCTTGGTCTCGCTGTCGAACAAATGCGCGGTGGCCAGTTCGGCCGGCTCTTTCGCAAGCTGCTAATGGCCGAAGCTGCCATCGTGGACGTCGGCGCCTCCAACATCGAGGACTTCCTGGCCGAGCTGGTGAAGTATGACCAGGCGCACCTGGAGATCGACTACTACGTTCTGCCCGTGGTCCCCTCGGGCAAAGCACAGCGGGAGACGATCAAGACCGTCCAGGTTCTCGCACAGATGGGGGTGCCGGCAGACCGCGTTCGCGTGCTTTTCAATCGCGTCGATTCCGACGTCCGAGAGGAGTTCGCTGCCATCTTTGGCTACGCAAAGCAGTCCGGCGATCTCCGCGCCAATCCTGAAGCGGCGATCTTCGAGAACGAAGTGTTCGATCTGCTGGCCAACAAGCGGACGACGATCAAGGAGATCCTGGCCGATCCGCGCGACTACCGCCAGGAGCTGCGCGAGGCGGACCGCGACGACGAGAAGCTCGTCAGCCATCTCAGCGACATGCACGCCCTGCAGTCGCTGGCACGTCCGGTCGACCGGCAACTGGACAAGGCGTTCGGCGCACTCTTCCTGTAGGACGCACCGTGACCGCCCCACCGTCTGAAGGCCCAGCCACATCGTCCGTCATACCCCGCAGCAGGATGGAGCTGCTGTACCGCGACATGCTGCAAGAGAGCGCTCAACTCGTGGGCCTGATCGAGCAGCTGACGGCACGCCAGGAGGGAATCGCCCAGGCGATGCAAGCGCTGCCCTCCACCGTGCGCCAAGCAGGCGTGGAGGCGGCGGCCAATGCGGGCGGTCAAGCCGCCCGCTCGCTTCTTGAGGCAAGCCGGACGCTCGCTAAGTCGACATCCGACGCCCGTATCGCCACTCGCGTTGCGACCCGCGCGTTGCCGGCGACCGCGTGGCGGGCTGGTGTGCTGTGCGGGGTGTGCGCGCTCATTGGAAGCGGCATTGGCGCCGCACTCGTGACGCTGGCTGTCTACTAGCCCCAAGCCGCAATCAAGAAGGCGTCCTCAGTCGCCTTCCTTCTATTCCGAAAAGGACTCTCATGGCACCCGACATACGCCGGCGAATCATCAAATTCGCCCTACTCGTTTTCCCGCTCTGCGCCTGGCTCCTTACAGCCAAGGTCATCTTAGGCCTTCCCTTCGCCCACATCACCTGGACGGTCTTGTCACACTGGGTCGTCTCCACACCGGAATACCCCTCGCTGATCGCCGCGCCCAGCATTGCGTTTGTCCTGGCGCTTGCACTATCCCTCACCCTCAAAAAGTACTCGACCAAAGATGGCTTCGACGGTGCGGGGTACAAGAAGCACATTCGCGGTACTGAGGCGGTCCCCGTCAAAAAGCTGCAGAAGCTCTGCGCGGAGAATGGTCGCCAGCAGATCGACGTGGCGGGTATCCCGATGCCGACGGGGATCGAGAATCTTCATATCCTCCTGAACGGAGCCACGGGCAGCGGCAAGTCGGTGCTACTGCGCAACCTGGTTTATTCCGCCCTTCGGCGCGGTGACCGCATGGTCGTAGTCGATCCGAATGGCGACCTGTACAGCAAGTTCGGGCGCGAGAGCGACGTTTTGCTCAACCCCTACGACCAGCGTACCGAGGGGTGGTCATTCTTCAACGAAGTGCGGGCAGAGTACGACTGGAAGCGCTTGGCGCTGTCCATTGTTCCCCTGGGTAAAGACGCGAACGCGGAAGAGTGGAACGGCTACGCCCGGCTCCTGCTGCGCGAGACCGCCCGTAAGCTCAACGAGTTAGGCACGCCGTCCATCGAAGAGCTCTTTCGTTGGACTACGATCGCCAACGACAAGGACCTGCGGACCTTCCTATCCGGCACGTTGGCAGAGTCCCTATTCGCCGGCTCCGCTGAGGCGAGCAAAGCCCTGACGAGCGCGCGCTTCGTTCTGTCCAAGTACCTCGCGGAACACGTCACCATGCCTGCTGGACAGTTCAGCATCCGTGACTGGATGGAACGAGGCACCGGCAGTCTGTACATCACCTGGCGCGAAGACATGAAGGAGGCGATGAAGCCGCTTATCTCCGCCTTCGTTGACGTGTTCTGCTCGGCCCTGCTGTCGCTGCCAGAAGATCAGGCGCGTCGGTGGTGGCTCGTCATCGACGAGCTGGGGTCGATGGAGAAGATGGCCAGCCTGGAAGACTTCTTGACGAAGGGTCGCAAGAACGGCGGCCGGGCCCTCGCCGGCCTGCAGTCGGTGTCCCAGATGGACGACATCTTCGGAGAGAAGATGTCCCAGACGCTACGGGCCAGTTTCCGCTCGCTGGTGGTGCTCGGCGGCTCCAAGACCGATTTCGAAACAGCGGAGGTGATGTCCAAGTCGCTCGGCGAACATGAGGTCGCGCGGCCGGAGTACACCGATAGCCGAAACCCCGGCAAGACGCCCAACACGAGCGAACGCATGGTCCGCTCTACCGAACGCGTCGTTACCGCCGCGCAGGTGCAAACGCTGCCTGAACTTACCGGCTGGGTCGCCTTTGCCGGCAACCGGCCGATCGCGAAGTTTGAGCTCGAGCCCCGGACCTTCGCCATTCGCAATGCTCCCTTTGTCGAAGCACGACGGGGCGGCGCTCAAAGCATGAGCAGCGCGTCCGCCGGCGGCCCCCAAGCCTGGTCGCAAGTCGATCTGCCCGAGGATCCGACGCTCGCAGCGTAAGCGCATCACACCAGGTCGCCGGCAGGGCCGGCGGCCGCCCGCATGGAACATCCGATGATTTCGCTCAAGACCATCCACCGCAGCGCCGCCACCAAGGCGTCGCACTACTACGCTGACCAGAAGGATGACTACTACAGCCGCGACGGCACTGCGGCGCAGTGGCAGGGAAAAGCTGCAGCGGCCCTTGGCCTCACGGGCAGCATCCAGCAAGAGGAGTTTCTGCGCGCGTTGCGTGGCGATTTTGGGTCCGATGTGACCCTGTCCCGGTCGGTGAGACTCGACGCGAAGGCACGCGCTGCGTTAGACATGACATTCTCCCCGCCAAAAAGCGTCAGCATCCAGGCGCTGGCGGGCAAAGACTCTTCGGTCATCGAAGCCCATGACCAGGCAGTCACCAAAGCGCTCGAATTCCTCGAACACGAGCTTCTGCGCGCGCGGCACACCGAGAAGGGCATCACTACGAGCGAGCGCACCGGTAATGCCGCTATAGCGAAATTTCGCCATGAGACGGCCCGGCCGACGGAAGGCGCATACTCAGATCCCCAACTGCACACACACGCGCTGTTGATGAACGTCACCCAGCGCGCCGACGGAACGTGGGTGGCCACCTCGAATGACGATATCTACCGCTTGAAGTCGATGGTGGAATCCGTATACCACGCCGAGCTCGCTAGCGCGCTAGAGAAGGCTGGTCACCAGATCCGCTACCAGGGCAAATCGCTTGAACTGGCGCATATCACTCGCGACCAAATCGAAAGTTTCTCGAAGCGCTCACAAGACATCAATGCCGAATTGGCCGCAATTGGTGAAACCCGTGGGACAGCGAGCCGCGCACTGAAGCAGACGATCGCGCTCAAGACGCGCCTGGACAAGGTGCCCGAGATTACTCGCGACGAGCTCCAGAAGGACTGGGAGCGCCAGGTGACTGAACTGGGCATCGAGCTCGGCGGCACTAAGCGACCACGCGACAAAGAGAAGGACGTCGCGCAGGAGCCGGGGGACATGGGTCCACGATCCTCCTCCGTACCGCGGGCGGGCGACCTTTCGCCGCCGGCAGCGGCGCTGCTCGCAGACGAGTGCGTGCGCTGGGCAATCAAACACCATACTGAACGCGAATCCGTCATGGACGGCCACGAGATGTTGAAAACGGCGTTGCGACGGTCGCATGGAACGGGCGTGAAGCTGGCGGACCTCAAGGGCGCGGTCAAACGCTTCCTCGACAGGGGGCATCTGATCCTTGGCACCTTGCAGTACCGTCACGCCAGGGACCGGGATGGTGCCGGCATGTCGCGTGCTGCGATGGTCAGTGCCCTCGTGGAAGGTGGCATGAACAAGCGGCTTGCCGAGGAGCAGATTCGCAAGTCCATCGCGCGGGGTGAATATGTCTTGACCGGTGCCCGCTACACCACGCAATCCGCCCGCGAGCGTGAAAAGCGGATCCTGCAGATCGAACGAGAGGGCCGAGACAAGGTCGCCCCGATCCTGCAGGTCGACGCGGCCAAGACTGCTCTTGCGGACAAAAAACTCAAGCCTGGCCAGCTGGCGGCGGCCAGCCTGATACTCACCACGCCGCATCGCTTTGTCGGCGTGCAAGGATTGGCCGGCACTGGCAAGTCGCACATGCTGGCGCAGGTGAAGGAAGCAGCGGAGACGGCGGGCTACCGCGTCCAGGCTGTAGCGTCGTACGGCAAGCAGATCGAGGCGCTGAGAGAGCTGGGCATGGAGGCACGTACGGTGGCGTCCGTGCTGGAAGCACGGCAGAAGGACCGCTTCCAATTGGACGCAAAGACCGTGCTCGTCATCGACGAGGCCGGTGTGGTACCTGCCCGCATCATGGAGCGTCTGATGAAAATGGCAGAAGCCGACGGCGCCCGTGTGGTCATGCTCGGCGACACGGGCCAGACCAAGGCGATTGAAGCGGGGCGACCGTTTCACCAGCTCCAGGCCGCCGGCATGGAGACCTCGCTCATGGGTGACATCATCCGGCAGAAGTCACCAGAACTGAAGGCGGCGGTGGAACTTGCCGCGGCCGGCAACGCGTCCGCATCTCTCGCCGTGTTGGACGGAAAGCTCGAAGCAGTCCACTCCATCGACGACAATGGCGCTCGCTATGACGCCATCGCCTCCAAATACGCTTCGCTCGATGCGGATGAGAGGCGTGAAACGCTCAT
Organism: Achromobacter sp. GbtcB20; assembly: GCF_019091095.1. Lineage (NCBI taxonomy): Bacteria > Pseudomonadati > Pseudomonadota > Betaproteobacteria > Burkholderiales > Alcaligenaceae > Achromobacter > Achromobacter sp. GbtcB20. The sequence continues at coordinate 83,832 of NZ_JAGXJZ010000018.1, forward strand.
CGTCACGGGCACCAATGATTCGCGCAATGCACTGAACGAGGCAACGCATCAGGCACTGGGCCTGTCCGGCCGTGGTTTTGACTTCAATCTGCTCACCCGCCGCGACACCACGCAAGCAGAGCGACGGGTGGCAAAGTACTACATCGCCGGCGACATCCTCCAGCCCGAGCGCGACTACAAGGCCGGCAACCTGCGCCAAACCGAGATGTACCGCGTCATCGGCCTGGCGCCAGATAAGCCGAATGACCTGGTAGTGGAACACGTCATCACCGGGGAGCGCACCCAGTTCAATCCCGGCCGCGCCGCCAAGCTCTCCGTGTACGAGCCGGTGCAGGCGGAGCTGTCTGCGGGTGATTGGGTACGCGTAACGCGCAACAACGCCAAGCTTGACCTGGTCAATGGTGGCCGATTCGAAGTTCTGGCGGTAACCCCCACGAGCGTCACAATCGGTGGCGGCGGCCGGCGACTCACGTTGGACGCTGCGACCGGCCCACTTCACCTGGATCGCGCATATGCCACGACCAGCCACAGCGCTCAGGGCCTTACTTGCGATCGCGCACTCATCAATGCGGAGAGCTTCAGCCGGACCACGCAGCGGGACGTCTACTACGTGGCAATTTCACGCGCCCGTCACCAAACGGAGATCTACACGAACGACATCAGCGAGTTGGCCGGTGTCGTAGATCGGCTCGAGGAAAAGACCGCGGCCCTGGACATCGGTTTAGAAACCACCCGTCCATGGCGTCTTCACAAGGCGCCCACTGCCATGGAACACCACACTAAGTAGGATGAACAATGCAATCCATTCAAACACCGTTCCTTATACTGACCGTCAAGGGAAGTTTTCCACATCGAACGTACCAACCGGTACGGAGCCACTGCCGAAATCATGCTCGCGCACAGGCACGCTGCTTCGATGTTTCATCACCTTGGGGCAACCTGAACAGGAACGAAAACAACTGCAAGCATTCTGCAATTGGAGGACCTGATCGTGCATTTATAGCCCCGTCAGGCCCCGCGTACACCGGTGATCAACATATAGGCCGACACGGCAAACAACATGCCGGCGAATGCGCGCTTGAGCCGCGCCACGGGCAGACGATGCGCCGCACGCGCGCCGAGGGGTGCCGTCAGCACGCTGAAGGCAGCCACCAGCGCCAACCCTGGCGTCCAGACGAAACCCATCGAGTGGGCAGGGCGCCCGGCGGTGTCGAGACCGCCGAGGATGAATCCGCCGACGTTCGCCAGCGCGATCGGGAATCCCAGCGCGGCGGAGGTGGCGACGGCACGGTGCACGGGCACGTTGCACCAGGAAAGGAAAGGGACGCTGATAAAGCCGCCGCCCACCCCGACCAGGCCCGACAGCGCGCCGATCGCGCTTCCGGCTCCGAGCAGCCCGGGTGCCCCGGGCAGGCCGCGAGCCGCCGCCGGCTGGCGCCCGCGAAACATCTGCACCGCGGAAAACAGCATGAACACACTGAACACCACAGCCAGCACGTTGCCCTTGAGCAGGGCGAAGACGCCCAGACTGCTAATGAGGCTGCCGGCCACAATGCCCGGGGTCAGCCCGCGCACGATTTGCCAGTCCACGGCGCCACGGCGATGATGCGCGCTCACGCTCGAGAAGGAGGTAAACAGGATTACCGCCATCGATGTGGCGATCGCCATCTTTACCGCCAGGCCGGCGGCCAATTCCTGCCCTTGCAGGAAGAATGTGAGGACGGGCACCAGCACGATGCCTCCCCCGATGCCGAGCAATCCGGCGAGAAAGCCACTCGCGACGCCAAGCGCGGCTAGTCCCAGAAAATGGGGAATGAATTCGAAAGTCATAGGATGCAGGACGCCCCGCCGCTGCGACGGCGGGCGCGGAAAGACAGAAGGCACGCCGGGCGCGCTGCGCCCGCTCATTCAACGCACAACGGCGTCGCGGATGTAGGCGGCGATTCGGGTGAGCAAGGCGTCGATATCGCGCCGGACCACGCCGAAGTTCGCGTTGCGCTCCCGGGTGTTCTCGTCCATGTAGATCGGACGCCGGATCTCGATCTGCATGCTGTAGCGCCGCAGCGCGGGTTGGCCGATATTGGCGATGAGCTGCACGCCCTTGTAGGGGTCGTTTCGCGCCACGGTGTAGCCGCAGCCGCGCAGGTGCGATTCCACGAGATCGAGGAAGCCGGGTTCGCAGGTGGTGCCGTCGCGGTCGCCGAGCACGAAGTCCGCAAGCGGTTTGTCGCTGCGGATCTTCAGGCGCTCGTAGGCGTTGTTCGGCATCGAATGCAGGTTGAGGTGCCAGAGCTTGCCGAAGCGCGCGTGCGCGTCCTGCACCGCCTGCTGTAGCGAGGCGTGGTAGGGCTGGTAGCACCGCTCGATTCGCGCCCGCACTTCAGCCACGGGCAGCTTGCGGTCATAGATCGGCGTGCCGCCCTTGACGGAGCGCCAGATCAAGCCAGAGCCCAGGCGCGTCTTCTCTCCGGGATGCAAGGGTGCGGGCCAAGCGCTCTCGAGAAGCTCGGGATCGATATCGTCGAGCATGCGGTTCAGATCAAGGTAGCTGCGCGGGAAATGCGCTTCGAGCAGCGTGCCGCCTACGCGCGGCACACCGGCCCACAGGGCTTCGACGTGGGTGTCCTCAGCGGCTCGCAGGATGGCGCGCGGCACCGCATGTCGGAAATCCTCGGGGTAGTCCGTGCCGCTATGCGGCGAGTCGCACACCAGCGGGATCGCGTCGTCCGCCGGCAGATGCAGGGTGTACAGAGCATCCATCATCATTTCACTCCGCCGACAGCTTGGCGACCTTCGCCACTGCCTGGTAACGCGCCACGGCTTGCTCGATCTGTGCCTGGAACTGCGCGGGCGTGTTGGGAATGAGTGTGGCGCCCGCTTCGTCCATCTTTTGTACGAAATTTGGCTGCTGCATGGCTTTGTGAATCGCGGCATTCAGCTTGCCCACGACGGCGGGCGGCGTGCCGGCAGGTGCGACGATGCCAAACCAGCCGCCCGTGCCCATCTGCGGATAGCCGATCTCCCCGTACACGGGCACGTCGGGCAACGCGGGCGAACGCTTGTCCGACAGTAGGACCAGCGCGCGCAGGCGGCCCGCTTTGATGTGCGCCAGCGCCGAAGGTAGATTGTCGGTGATGCCGTCGACCTGGCCTCCCACGGCGTCGTTCATGGCAGGGCCGGCGCCCTTATACGGAATGTGGAGCAGTTGGATGCCGGAGAGCGCCGTAAAGTGCTCAATGTTGGTATGGCCGAGTGAACCTACGCCGGGCGACGCATAACTGTATTTGCCCGGCTCAGCCTTGGCCAGCGCGATGAACTCCTGAATTGTCCTGGCCGGGATCCTGGGATTGATCGCGAACACGCTGGGCACCGTGGCCACGTTCGATACCGGCGCGAAATCCTTGATCGGGTCGTACTTCAGGCGCGCGCCGTAGGCGGCGACGTTGGAGCCGTGGGTGCTCATCGTGGCCATGCCGAGCGTGTAGCCGTCGGGTTCCGCCTTAGCGACCTGCTCCATGCCCATCGAGCCACCCGCGCCCGCGCGGTTCTCCACCACGATGGTCTGGCCCAACTCGCGGCCGGCATACTCGGCGATCAACCGCGCGGCCAGGTCGGTAGAACCGCTAGGCGCGAATGGCACGATGAGCTTTAGCGGACGGTCGGGAAATTCGGCGTGCGCCACGGTAGCGGTGAGCGGAGTGGCGGCCGCGAGGGCCAGCGCCGCGAAACCGGCGCGATATCTGGCATGGAGTGTCATGGGCTTGTCGTCATGAAAGGAAATTTATAGACCGTGCCTAGTGTCCAGGCTGGGCCCGCCCACTGGCAAACGACAAGAATGGAAGCCTGTATGACGGAAAGTCATACAATGGTCACAATCCGTGCACGACCCAGCCGCCATGCGCCTGCATTCTCCTTCGATGTCCGAACTCCATGCCTTTGCAGCCGTGGTGCGGCTGGGCAGCTTTTCGCAGGCGGCTGATGAGCTCTGCGTCACTCAGGGTGCGATCAGCCGCGCGGTGGCAAGACTCGAAGCCCACTTCAACCAGGTTCTGTTGCAGCGCGACTCCCATCGCTTGCAGCTCACGGAGGCGGGGCGCGCCTTTCTCGACGCGGTGCAGGAACCGCTGATGGCGATCGAGGCGGCGAGCGCCGGATTGCGCACGGCCCCTGCCGACCGGCCGCTCAGTCTCGCGGTGGTACCGACCTTCGCAAGCGTGTGGCTGGTGCCGCGCCTGCCGGAATTCCGGCGGCTGCACCCCGACGTGCGGCTCAACTTTGCCCCTTATCGCAAGGGCGAGGACTTCAGCGACAACACCGCGGATGCCGCCATCCTGACCGGCCTGGGTCAGCACCAATGGCCGGGCTGGCATTGCGATTACGTCATCGGGCGCGAAATCGTGCCTGTCTGCCACCCCGAACGTCTGGCGCGCATGAGGGCCGAGGGCCGCTGGCGCGAACCGCACGATCTCGCTGCGGAGCCTCTGCTCTACCACACGACCGCGCCGGGCAACTGGACACAATGGCTGCGTTGGGCGGGGCCGCAGGCACCCGCGCCGAATCTGTCCATGGCCTGCGATCAAGTGTCGATCCTTGTTCGTGCCGCGATCGCGGACATGGGCATTGCGCTCGTACAGCGCTGTCTCGTGCGCCATGAACTCGAAACCGGCCAACTCGCCGTGCCCTTCGATCTACCCATCACGCTGGAGCGTGGCTACTTCCTGTGCATTCCGTCCAATCGCCGTCCCCCGCCTGGTTACGGCGCATTCCGCGACTGGCTGCTGGCCGCCGCGCGGCAGGACATCGAGAACCTGATGCGCGCGCTTGATTCGCCACAACCCCCTTAAGCAGCACTAGCGCGTCACCTTTGCCGCGTGCTGGGACTAGAGCCAGTGCGGAATGATCCGAGACGATCCCAAGTCAAATGTCACCGGCCAACACCAGCTTTATCCGCCCTGACGTTAAGCCACCCAAGATAAGCATCCTCGATAGATTCAGCCATTTTCGCCGCACTGAACCTTTCCCGGAGAACGAAGTTTGCTCGCCCAGCTTTGCCGAATCGGCTGCGCAGGCTGCTTTCTACGATCAGATTATTGATCACCGAACGGAGTATCACCCGATCGAAAGGCAGTACAACATATCCCGAAACACCGTTTTCGATGACCTCTGGCAGGCAACCAACTGCGGTAGCTACGACAGGCACACCGGACGCAGATGCTTCGACAAACGTGGATCCCAACACCTCGCACTCCGGCACCATTGCGTAAATATCCACCGCGCCTAACAAGTCACCAACGCAGAAGAAGAAATCTGGAAAGTGGATCCTTCCTATCAACCCAATTTCGACCGCACGTCTCCTTAGCTGGTTGAGTCGGGGCTCATGCAGGCCACCAAGCACCAGGTGAACTTGTGGGTAGACCTCCATCAACGGGTACATCGCTTCGACGAGAATTCGAAGCCCTTGCGCATCCTGATCGTCCGCAACGTTTCCAATGACAATCGCATCGTCGGGAATGGCGAGTTCTTGGCGCATCGAAGGCATCGCAGGCCTGGGATACTGAACGTCTAGGCCTGTAGGAATCGTCCGAACACGCTGCTCGAAATGACCACGTTCGAGGTATCGCTGTCGCTGATACGTGCTTACGGTTATCACATGACCGCTCACCGCGCCGCTGAGTCGCGGCACGTGCAGCCTGCTTTCCCGGTGATGCGTTCTAACTACCAATCGTGTTCGCGCTAAACGCGCGAACAGCGCGGCGCGCAGGTCATCTTCCACGGAATGCGTGTTGACTACATCAAAGTCTCCTCCTCGCACTATCCCGCCGATGCGAAACGGAGTCATTGCAGAAGCAATCAGCCCCTCTACCTCAATGTGGTGCGTTCTAAAGCCGTGATTTTGAGAGCGCTGCCCGAGCTCAGACCGTGCGGCACAAACAACCTCAAGCGTATGTCCGCGATCGCGCATCGCGAGCATCTCATTGAGGATACGCAGTTCTTTGCCACCAAAGCCGCTGGACAGGCTCACGTGCAGGACCCTCAGAAGAGACCGCGAATGCCCCACCGCGGACGCGCGACCAAGAAGCGCGAAGGTGCGTTGATACTTTTCTAGCGCTGACACAGGTTTACCCATTTATTCTGTAAAGCGCGTAGCGACGACTTTGATAGATCGGCACCAACCGTTCTCTCACGCTTTCCTCAAGTGAGGACTCTTTACCCTTTGGAATTGCCACGAAATCATATGCGTCCTTTTCCAAGGACAACTTTTCCAACTCACTCGGAGTAATTAGCTCTGCCGTGCCGCGCGAATAAAAACGCGCGGAGAAAGGGCGGCTATGCACAAAGTAAAGCTTCTGACCTTCGCTCATCTGAGATTCGGCAATGGCCACTAATTGCTTCTCTGTTTTGAGCTTTGTGGGCACCGTGAGCGAGACCAGCCCGAGACCAATTGCCGCTATCGGCACTATTGCACACGTGGCAGCCAAGATCCGGACTAGGCGCGGCATCGCTTTTGCTGGCGATAGCTCTTTGGCGAATATTGCGAGGAGCAGTGCAAAAGCTGGCAGGCTAGGCAACACATACGTCCAAAGTATGTTTCCAGAGAAGGTGAAGAAGGCCGGAGCGGCAACGGCCCACAACGCCAAGTATCCGACGACCGGAGACCGACAAACCTGAAGAGCCCGAGCCCTGCGAGAGGCATTAGCCACTATCCATACACCCAGCAGAATTCCGCCCCATCCCCATGGGAACGAAGCTAGCAGCCAATCACCCCAAATTCCGCCAAAAGGTCGCTCGTGAGCAGTACCGTACAGGTCTCCCTGCCAACCTGAGTCTAGGAACCGCAGAAAGTGCTCACCTACTAAAAAGTACTGGACGAATCCTGGGGTCTTTATCTCAGCGACGATGTACCAAGGAACAGTCAGCGCGACCATCAACAACGTGCCCGTGAACCAAGGAAGATTGGTCAGGTGCGCCCTACTATCACGATAAAGCGCAAGCCAAGGAACGAGGACTATGCCCAGGAGCACGAAGGCGAGCGGCCCTTTCGACAACAGGCCAATGGCTATGCCCACAAAAAACCCATACCGCCAGAAAGGTGTAGGTGCTGTCTGCGCGACTAGGAACGCCAACATCGAATAGGTGATCCCTAGAGCCAAGAAGGAGTCTGTGAGCACAGCACCGGCCGCAGCGAGCGGGAGCAGCATGGAAGACAATATGAGCGTCGTCCATCGGGCCGCCTGTCGATCGACCAAGATAGCAGTTGCGCGATAGAGCATTGCTGCGAGCGCAACCATCGCAAGGAATGAGGGGAGTCGAACCGCGAACTCGGACCCACCAAGGATCCTTATCCCCATCGCCTGACTCCAGAATGAGAGCGGTGGCTTTCCCCAGAACGGAACCCCGGGTTCGAACCAAGGAGTGATCCAATCCCCGGTTTCCGCCATCAATCTCGCAATCTCAGCGTATCTCGGCTCCGAGGTGTCGATCAACGGCATCGCAGCCATTGAAAAAAGCCGAGCGATAACGATGCCCGCCAGGGCCAACAAAAACCATTTAGCCTTCAACTGCATTTTTCGTTCCAATCCCGGCGTGTTGTGAGGCCATCTGCGTGGCTTTCTCGAGCACATCGCGCACTATGAAGATTGGACGCTGCTTCGTCTCCATGTATCCTTTTCCAACGTATTCGCCCAACAGCCCAATCGTCAGGAGCTGAATCCCACTTAAGAGGGTGATCATGGCTGTTAGTGATGGATAGCCAGGCACGTCGTGACCGAACACGATCGTTTTGAAAATAATCCAAAGGCCAAACATGCCACCTGTCAATGCGACAACAGCTCCTATGCCAGTTGCCCAGCGCAGCGGAGCGGTAGAGAATGAGGTGATGCCTTCAAGGGCGAGCCCGAATAGCGCGAAGTAGTTCCACTTGGTCTTGCCGGCGGCCCTGGGCGCGCGATCATAGTCGATCACTTTGGTGGGAAACCCGATCCAAGCATAGAGACCTTTCATATAGCGACACCGCTCTGGCATCTGGAGCAAGGCCTCAACGGTCCTACGACTCATAAGCCGGAAATCCCCTGTGTCTGCGGGTATCCTCGACCGGCTCAAGCGACTCATGATTCGGTAGAACGCATAAGCAGACAAACGCTTTGCGAAACCTTCACCCTCACGCTTGCGCCGGCGCATCGATACGACATCGAACCCATCCTGCCATGCCTTGACCATATCCGGAATTAGTGCGGGAGGATCCTGCAGGTCGGCATCCAACATGATCACCGCCTCACCCCGCGCATGCGCCAGGCCAGCGCTCATCGCAGCCTCTTTCCCAAAATTTCTACTCAGGCGAACCACTCGAACTCTGGGATCCCGCTCCATCAGCGCAGTCAAGATCAATACGCTTTTGTCCGTGCTACCGTCATCCACGAACACGATCTCGTAAGGTAGACCTAGCTCGCCGAGAATCTCTTTCAGCTTCGAGTGACAAATTGGCAAGACATCTTGTTCATTCAAGAACGGAATCACAATCGAGATCTGGATTGCGTTCTCCGCTTTTTTATTGGCTTCTGCGGGGTCTAACGGCAAAGTAACCATGGAGGTCTAACCATTCGGTATCGAAGGCTGCCAATGTACGAAAGTGCGCTCGACAATCGTCGAACCTTGTAATTACATTTCCGCAAGCTTGGAGGAGACCGGGCCCCTCCAAGCTCGCGACAGTTCACACTCCTAGCCGGTTAGCTCCTCCTCCTCTGCGTCTTTATGATGTACCAAGCGATAGAGCGCCGGCAGGATCAGAAGCGTCAAGAAGGTGGAGGAGATGATGCCTCCGATAACCACTGTGGCCAGCGGCCGCTGCACCTCCGCTCCTGTCCCCGTTGCGATAGCCATAGGTACGAATCCAAGCGACGCCACGAGGGCGGTCATCAGCACGGGACGCAAGCGAGTCAAGGCGCCTTCTCGCACCGCGGTGTACAACGGCTTTCCTTCATCTCTCAAGGAGCGAATAAAGGACAACAGAACCAAACCGTTGAGAACAGCGACACCACAAAGTGCAATGAATCCCACTGCAGCGGTAATCGACAAAGGAATTCCTCTGATCCACAGCGCAAGAATTCCGCCTGTCAACGCGAAGGGAATACCGGTGAAGACGAGTAGTCCATCCTTAACGTTTCCAAACATCGCGAACAACAGGACGAACACCAAAAGCAGGGCGACTGGGACCACAACCTGCAATCGCTTGGTAGCTGATTCAAGTTGTTCGAAAGTACCCCCCCATGCTGTCCAGTATCCCGTTGGGACCTTGACTTGTTCAGCGATCGCCGTCTCTGCCTCGCCGACGAACGATCCGAGGTCTCTGCCACGAACGTTGGCGCTGACCACGATCCTTCGCTTTCCATCCTCTCGGGAGACCTGGTTAGGGCCAGGCGCCAGATCGAATGTCGCAACTTCAGATAGTGGTATGTAGGCTGTTTGAAGCTGACCCTCAGCTCTCGGCAACGCAATCGGAAGATTTTTGAGTGCAGTGATGTTCTCGCGGACCTTCTCTGGAAGTCGAACGACGACATCGAACCTACGGTCGCCCTGGAAGAACGTGCCCGCCTCACGACCACCCGCCGCAATCGTCAGGGTGTCCTGGACATCCGACAGACTAAGGCCATAGCGCGCTGCTTTAGCTCGATCGATCGACACGGTCAGCATGGGAAGACCCGTGGTCTGTTCCACTTTGACTTCCGAGGCACCTGGGATCTTTTGGAGGACCTCAGCTACCTCAGTTGCAGTTCTGTTCAACACATCGTTGTCATCACCAAATATCTTCACCGCGACATCGCTGCGAACGCCAGAAATCAGTTCGTTGAACCGTAGCTGAATCGGCTGCGAGAACTCGTAGTTGTTCCCCGGAATGTTCTGTGCTTCACGCTGAATCGCCTCACGCAGCTCCGCATGAGACTTCTTCGGGCTCGGCCAGTCCTTTTCGGGCTTAAGCATGATGTAGCCATCGGAGATATTGGGGGGCATAGCGTCCGATGCGATCTCGGCAGTGCCGGTCCGCGCGAACACACGCTCGATCTCGGGAAACTTCTCCTTTAAACGGGTTTCCAGCTGAACCTGCATGGCGACTGATTGCGTCAAACTTGTGCCCGGAATGCGCAATGCTTGGATTGCCATGTCTCCTTCGTTGAGATTCGGAATAAACTCGCTTCCCAAACGAGTGGCGATAAAACCGCACACGAGCAAGAACCCTAGTGCCCCACCGAGCATGAGAGGAGTGCGGCGAAGTGCCAAGTCGAGCAGAGGTTCGTAGCGTCGACGTGCCCACGCCATTACCCGAATTTCCTTCTCTGACACCTTCTTCCCGATGAACATAGCCACGGCCGCCGGTACGAACGTGACCGACAGAATCATGGCACCGAGCAATGCCATTACCACGGTGAGAGCCATGGGGTGGAACATGCGCCCTTCCACCCCGCTGAGCGCGAATATTGGAAGGTAAACAACCATGATGATCAGCTGGCCGTACAGCAGTGGACGTCGCGCCTCGCGAGCGGCCGCGAATACTTCGTGGAAGCGTTCGGAGCGAGTGAGGGGACGACCGTGATGCAGCTGTGCATGACTCAGCCGTCTGACGCAGTTCTCCACAATCACTACCGCGCCGTCGACAATGATCCCGAAATCAAGCGCCCCAAGACTCATCAGGTTGGCGCTGACCTTGTAGGTCACCATTCCCGTAAACGTGAACAGCATAGATAGCGGGATCACCATCGCCGTGATGATCGCAGCACGAATGTTTCCGAGGAAAACGAACAGGATCACGATCACCAAGATCGCGCCTTCGAGAAGATTCTTCTTTACCGTGGCGATAGCTTTGTCTACGAGATCGGTACGGTCATAGACGGTGATCGCTTCTACCCCGTCGGGCAAGTTCTTGTTTATCTCCCCGAGCTTTTTCGACACTGCTTGGGATACAGCCCGGCTGTTCTCGCCAATCAACATGAAGACGGTACCGAGCACCACCTCCTTGCCATTGTCTGTAGCGGCGCCCGTGCGAAGCTCTTTCCCGATTGAAACATCCGCAACGTCACGAACGCGTATGGCTTGCCCATCTCTCGCGGTCAGGACAATATCCTGAATATCGGCTATCGACCGAACCTGACCCGGAGCACGAATCAAGTACTGCTCGCCCTTTCTTTCAATATACCCAGCTCCAACATTCGCGTTGTTTCGCTCTAGAGCGGTGATGATGTCGGTGAGCGAGAGTCCATAGGACGCCAAGCGCTCGGTATCTGGAGCTACCTGGTACTCCTTTGCGTAGCCTCCGATTGAATTGACCTCGGTCACGCCTTTGACGTTGCGCAGTTGCGGCTTGATGACCCAATCTTGAATCTCGCGCAGGTCCGTGGCCGTATATGGCGAACCGTCTGCCTTCTTTGCATCGGGTTTTGCTTCAACGGTCCACAGGAAAATCTCTCCCAATCCGGTAGAAATCGGCCCCATGACGGGGGTGATCCCCTCCGGCAGGCTTTCCTTGGCCTCCTGCAGACGCTGATTAACGAGCTGACGGGCAAAGTAGATGTCTGTCCCGTCCTCGAAGATCACTGTCGTCTGAGAAAGGCCGTAACGAGACAGCGAGCGAGTTTGCTGCAGCCCCGGCAGACCAGCCATCACGGTCTCGATCGGATACGTGACGCGCTGCTCCGTTTCTAAAGGAGAGTAGCCAGGAGCACTCGCGTTGATCTGGACCTGGACGTTCGTGATGTCGGGAACCGCGTCAATGGCCAGTCGCGAGTAGTTGTACACCCCAACGGCGGCCATTCCAAAAGCGATGAACAAGACAAGCCAACGCTGCTCAATGGCAAAGCGAATTAAACGTTCAAACATGTGGGCTCCGACTCAATGCGCGTGATCTGCCGTTGCCTTGCCCAACTCGGACTTCAGCACGAAAGCATTGGAGCTGACATAGCGCGTTCCAGCATTGAGCCCTGACACAATCTCCGAGCTCTTATCTGTCGTCGCGCCTAACTTGACGGGCTGGGGAAGAAAGCCACCAGGAACTTCGATGAACACCGTAGGCTGTCCGTTGACATCCTGGATCGCGTCGCTCTCCACAGCTACTCCAACGTCATTTCGCTCCACCACAACGCTTACGGAAACGAACAGACCGGGCCGCCAGGCCATGTCGGGATTCTTCAATGTCACCCTCGCAGTCGCTGTGCGCGTTTGCTGTCCAAGCAATGCACCTATATAGGACACGGTGCCGAACGCCTCCTCGGAAAAGGCAGTCGAGGTGATCTTTGCATCTTCACCTACACGGACGTCCCGGAGATCTTTGGGCGCGATTACGAACTCTGCCCATACCGTGCTCAGATCCGAGATTGTGAAGATGCTTGCCGTGTCGGATAGCGCCTCGCCCAAAGCGATGTGCTTCTCGACGATGACACCATCAAAGGGCGCACGAATCTCAAGAAGATTCAAGTCTTTTGCGGACGGTTCTGCGCCAATTGCCCGAAGCTTCTGAGCTGCGTTTTGCACGGCGATATCCGCCTCCTGAAGTGCAGTCTGAGCCTGTTGATAGTCCTGTTGGGCTGAAACCTGCTCCCGCCATAACTTCAGCTCTCGAGCGTGCGTGGCGGCAGCCAATGCTCGGCGCTTCGTCGCAGCAAGCCACTCGCTTCTGAGCTCGGAGAGCGATGCGCTTGAAATGACCGCCAAGAGCTGTCCTTTTTTCACCTCTTGTCCCAGATCGGCCGAGACCTGTTGAACGGTGCCTGCGGCCTTAGGCACGACGTGTGCAGTGCGATCTGCATTAAATCGGATCTCCCCGGGGAATTTCGTGCTCGACTCAAGGCTCTGCGCCTTGGCTTCACTTGTCTCAATTCCGGCCGCAGAGATTTGTTCAGGGGTGAGCGCGACTAACCCCTCCTCTTTGTGCAATTCTGCGCGGATAGGGTCAGGCCTTCCAGGAATGGAGACGCTAATTTCGACTTCAAAGAAATGTGGCTCAGCGATAAGTTGATCACTGACAAATCCTTCTGTGGAGGGGGTCAGCTTGAGCACCTTCTCTTCCCCGTTTGGCCTTTTCAAAGTCGCGGTTGCCGTTAAGTCTTTTGCATTCACAGGCTTGCCTGACGCCGCTATCCAAACCTTTAGCCGAGCCGCCTCGCCCTCCTCAACCAGACCCACCTCAATCGTGTTGTCTCCGACCGTTGTCACTTCACCCTTATTCGGCCCCACTGCCGCTTCGGAATGACTGTCCCCTGCGTGGTCAGATGGCCCTGCAAGCCCCGGCGCCGGAATCAGGAGTTGAAGGGATAGCGCGACCGCAATGACGGCGCGACGTTGTACTAGCTTGAAATACGGGCTCATGTTCATCTCTGTTTATTGGCCAAGGATGCGATCGATTTCAGCGCGGGCCGACGCCGCGCGCGACAACGTCGTCAGGTAGGAAATATTCCCTTGCGATAGAGTCCGTTGCGCGTCCAGGACTTCCAGATAGCCGACCTTTCCCGCCTCAAAGCCCTTACGCGCGGCATCGTATGCCTTCTGCGATGTGGGGATAACAGACTGGCGATAGTCGCTCGCGGAAGACAATGCAAGATCGTAAGTGGAGGCGGCGGACACCAAGTCAGCACTCAATCGTGCCTCTAGCTCTCTGTAAGTGTCTTGGGCCTTGTAGGTTTGCATGGTGGCGGCATAGACGTTCCCCTGATTCCTGTCAAAAATCGGCAATGGCACGGAGATCCCAAATTGAGCCTTGTTGCGCCCCATTTCATTGTCGCGAGCCACTCCACCACTTATCGTGATGTCCGGATATCGCTTGCTCTTCTCGACATTCAATTCGGCTTTGCTCACTTCCAATGCGAGGCGTCCGGCAGTCATTCTCGGGGAGGCCAACAAGGCGCCTCGCAGCTCATCCAGCGATTGTCGCGGCGGAAGATCCTCGATATCCGCACGCACTGCCGTGAATTTCGGAGCTGGGTCGTTCCACAGTAATGAGAGTTCTCTGCGTGCGACGGTGAGCTCATTTTCTGCTTGACGCACTTCAATCTGCGCTTTCGTTAGCTCGATGTCTGCTTTGTTCCTCTCCAAAGGCGGAGCCTTTCCTGAGTCCACTCGCTTTTGAGCTACACGCAATGCCCCAACTGCCACTTCAGCCATATCGCGATTGACACGCACCGTTTCCTGCGCGATTGCGACTGCAAAGAATCGAGACGTAACGGAAGTCTTTATCTCCGCCCTCGCGATCTCATAGTCTCGGCCAGCCAAATCACTGTTTAATTGAGCGGCCTCTGTACGTGCTCGTCGCTTTCCGCCCAACTCAACGGGCATGCTGAGCATCGCCGTGGTCGTCCGCGTCGGACGTTGCTGGTCGTCGATGCTGACGTCCAGGGAAGGATTTGGCAGAAGGCTCGCCTGCTCCACCAACCCCTTCGATGCTCCGAAATCATTCTTGGCAGCCGACAATTGGGGATTCAACCTGTATGCGGCATCCAGCGCCTCGGACAGCGTCAGAACGTTTGCCGACGCAATCGATGCGTCTTCCCGGGTGTACTTTTCTGGCGTAGCCTGAGCCCGAGCCTGCGGACCGCACAGCGCGGCGACCATCAGGAACAATGGAAGCAACTTGAGGCGCATCATTTAACCTTGGTAGTGTCTGAGGAGATGTTGGTGCCTATGCCGGGGTGTCGCACGTGGGACACAATAGGGACGCCCAGGACGGATGACCGCCCGTACTGTATCCAAGCGCCTTCGTCAGAATCCGGACCCCCAGATGACAATTCTGTAAGGTTGCCGTGCATTACAGATTCGTAATCCTGGTGAAGGTAGACTGACGGCTAACCTGCCCTAGAATGCGTGCTCCTATTCAAGTGCAAGACGTGCGTGTTTCTGAACACGCAACGTTGGTGGCTATGCGAGCTCGAGCTCGCGCACCAGTTCCCGCTTGGCACCGGATTCAACCTTCGAGGGGTGCCATTTACGATTCGAACGGTTGTGGAACATGAAGATTTTGGTCGTTGAAGACGAGCGCAAGCTCGCTGAATACCTAAAGCGCGCTCTCTCAGAACACAACTATGTGGTCGACGTTGCGTCGGACGGCGTCAGCGGCCTGCACCTTGCCCAAGAGACCCAGTACGACCTCATTCTTCTGGACGTGATGCTTCCAGGGATGGATGGCTTTGCCGTTCTGCACGAACTGCGCAAGTCCGATCGCGTACCCGTCCTTATGCTCACGGCGCGAGACAAGGTCGAGGACCGAGTTCGGGGACTGCAGGACGGCGCAGACGATTACCTGGTCAAACCATTTGCGTTATCTGAATTGCTGGCGCGCGTCCTCGCGTTGGGGCGGCGGAGGGGGCATGTGGTCGCCGAGGCAAGTCGACAGAATGTCTTGAAAGTGGGAGATCTCGAACTGGATCTCCTGAGGCGCAAGGCTAGTAGGGCCGGCACGCGCCTCGATTTGACCGCCAAGGAATTTACGCTGCTTGCCCTTTTGATGCGAAAGCAGGGGGAAGTTCTGTCCCGCTTGGATCTCGCCGAACAAGTATGGGACATTAACTTCAACAGCAATACCAATGTGGTGGAGGTTGCTGTACGGCGCCTTCGTGGAAAAGTGGATGACCCTTTTGAAACGAAGCTCCTTCATACCGTGCGCGGGATGGGCTACGTACTCGAGCTGAGGGATGAGTAATGGGATTTCGCGAGATCAGTTCTCTGCGCCAATGGCTGTCTCGCTGGCTCGCGCTTCAGACATTTGTCGCACTGGGGGTTGTATGCCTAGTTGTGTATTGGGCGACGAATATAAATCTCTCTTATCGTCAGCAGGCACTACTTGAACAAAAGCGTGAAGTCATCGAGCACCTAGCGGATGAATTCGCCGTTAAAGGCGACCTACCCGCGCTCGAGCATAAGCTGAATGACTTTTTCTATGGAAAGTCTGAGTTTTCGTTGCGACTCGTCATTAATCAAAAAGTCAGCGTTTATGGTGAGCCTGCCGTAGCTGCGAAGGACGTAAATCGAATACAGACGCTCTTTTCTTTGCCTGCGCCCAGCCAGCCGGATAGGAGAATGACCGCAGAGTTGTTTCTGGATACCACGCCGGATGTGCGGCTTCGAGTGATGCTGGCATGGACGCTATTTTCGTGTGCTGTGATCGGAGCGATAGTAGTTTCCGTTATAGCCAACGTCCTGGTCCGGCGCGCGCTGCTTCCTCTTCACGAAGTGGCGCGTCAGGCCGCGCTGATATCGCCTGACCGCATCGGAGAACGACTAAAGGAAACGGGGTTGGCGCAAGAAATCAAACCGTTGGTCCTGCAGTTCAATGCGCTGCTGCAACGGCTAGAGCGGGCCTATGTCCAAATGGAAGGCTTCAATGCAGATGTAGCACACGAACTACGTACTCCTCTCGCGACGCTTATAGGAGAAACCGAATTCGCGCTGGCGGCAAACCGGTCGCCAGTGGATTTGCGAGACGTGCTTGGTTCGAATCTGGAAGAGCTTCAACGCATGACCGCTATTGTCAATGACATGCTCTTTCTCTCACAGGCTGACCGCGGAGCGAGGGCGCGGGCCGAACATGTGGAGAGCCTCCGCGCAATTACTACGGAAGTTCTTGAATATCACGAGGCCGAGGCCCTGGACGCGAGAGTTAGCTTTGACGTCTTGGGAGATCAAGCTGGCAGTGTAGACCGCTCGCTCTATCAACGCGCTATTTCAAATCTGGTTTCGAATGCCATTCGCTACAGCAAGCCGAAGTCAAGAGTAACGGTTAGGCTGTACAGGGCCGACGACGGGAAAGTACACGTCACCGTGCACAATTTGGGTGAGCAAATCGAAGCACAGCATCTACCGCGGCTCTTCTACCGGTTCTACCGGTCAGACTCTGCTCGTGCAAGCGACGCGAACCATCACGGCCTCGGACTGGCCATCGTAGCCGCAATTGCACGGATGCATGGCGGCACTCCCTTCGTAAAATCGGACTCGACGGGCACGACCATCGGCTTCAGCATAGCTGCCGACTTCGATCCATCCAAGTAGAACCACATTGGACGTTGGCGCTCCTGCACACTTGTGCAGTGAGCGCCAATGTCGTTTGTAGAGTAGCAAGGTGGCGCGCATCATTGGACATTTAGCGAGTCCACGTAGGCAGCAATCCTTCTAAAGAGATGCTCTCCGGAAATAGCGACAGGGAAATTACAGATTTCCGCGTTTTTTTTTGCAGATTCGTAATTGACGAGTTCGGGTTCTGACGAAGCTCGGCCGCTAAAGTAGCTTTACATGTAAAGCGATGCTAAGAGCCGGAAGACCAGCACTGTAGCGTTACGTCAACTAGGCTGCAACGGCGGAGTGATCACCGATCACGTCCTTCGCTTTTTTCAACGTCATTTTCAATGACGTATTCAAACGACAAATGAAAATTTTAGTTATTGAAGATGAGCAAAAACTCGCCGAGTTGTTACGCCGCAGCCTTACGGACAACAGCTATATCGTCGATATCGCACTGGATGGCGTCAGCGGTCTCCAACTCGCCTATGAAACGCAATATGACCTAATCATATTGGACATCGGCCTACCCGGCTTAGATGGATTTGAGGTTTTACAACGCATTCGTAAAAACGACAATGTACCTGTCATGATGTTGACCTCCAGGTCAAGCCTTGAGGACAGAGTACGCGGTCTGGAGCAAGGGGCCGATGATTATTTAATCAAGCCATTCGCACTCTCCGAGCTCCAAGCAAGAGTCCTCGCTCTCAAACGGCGCGCGGCGGGAGCTGGCGATACCATGTCCGGCGGAAATATTCTTCGCGTAGCGGACCTTGAACTGGACCTACTTCGCCGACGAGTAGCGCGAGGGAACTCCCGCATAGACCTCACGGCAAAGGAATTTGGGCTGCTGACGTTCATGATGCGGCGTGAAGGCGAAGTGTTGTCGCGCCTAGTCCTCGCGGAACAAGTTTGGGACATGAACTTCAACAGCAATACGAATGTGGTTGAAGTCGCGGTCCGCCGTCTTCGCGCCAAGGTCGACGATCCGTTCGACATAAAATTGCTGCACACCGTCAGAGGAATGGGCTACACCATCGAGTACCGCGAGCCCGAATAGGCTTGCCACTGACGCTCTGCAATTGTCTAGCCGCTCTAATGGCTCCTCTCGCCAAAAAAATGAGGACATAGCGGGTTATGGGCACCCCACTATGTCCTCCGCACGCTAGGTGCGCATTACGCGTCAGAATGCGTGGCGCAAGCCGATCACCGCCTCCCTGGCTTTTACATCGCTTTGAAATGCAAAGTTGTTCGTATAGGTGGCAGCAGCGTACATCGTCGTGCGCTTCGAAAGCGTGTAGGAGTAGCCCAACGCAAACGTGTTGCTGGTCGAGTCTCCACCGGTCAGGTCGCTATTGTTCGGATCGACTCGCTGCCACGAACCAAACATGCTGCTAGCGCCACCCAAGGGGACGGATGCTGCGATCAGATAGGAATTCGAGCTGAAACCATCGACGAATGTGTTGGACGGCGTACCGCGGAACGTTCCGACCGAGGCGCTCGATGGGAGCCCCTTGCCAGCAAACCAGCCATCGGTTGCTCGTTCGTATGCCAGCGCCAGCTTAAAGACTTCAAAGTCGTATGAGCCGCCCAGCGTGAACGAGCGAGGAGTGGCCGCAGTTTGGGCCGAGGTCAGTTTGTTCGACGCATTCAATTGGTCATATGCGAAGAATGCCATGAGCGGACCATTGGCATAGCTAATGCCAGTCGTAATTGCTCGAGTGTTATCGGCCGTCCGGAAGCCCGTCTGGGCCGCGTTACGGTCGTCGGCATTAAATGCATAGCCAGCCGATAGGCGGAAGCCGCCCATCGAAGGGCTTTCATACAGCGCCAGGTTGTCATAGCGCACGAAATACGCCGCGCTGAAGCCAAGGCCTCCACCCGTATTGAGCTGCGTGAAGCCGCCGCCAAATCCGGAACCATACATCGAAGCCATAAGACGCGACGCTACGTTGTACTGGCGCCCAAGACGAAACTCACCCCATTGGTCGCTGCCAAGGCCGATGGTAGCTTCACGACCGAACAGGCGATTGTTTTGGAGAGACGAGCCGTTAGCGGAATCGTACCCAGACTCGAGGCGGAAGGTCGCGTACAGGCCATCACCCAAATCTTCCTTTCCGCGCAGGCCCCAACGCGACCCGGCCGTTTGGCCATTAGTCATCGCCACTCGGCTCCCGTCGAATTCGGACTTCGCGCCCGTTCGAGGATCAGTGTAGGACCCGTCGACCTTGGCGTAGCCAATCCCGGTATCAATAATTCCATACAGCGTTACCGACGACTCGGCGTATGCAGCCGTGGAAAGTGTTGCCGCAGAAATTGCCAGCAATAGAGATTTCTTCACAAATTGCTCCTTTATCACAGAGGCGGACTGGATGGCCTCGCCGATAGAAGAAACGCGAAGTCCGTTTCGCATTTCCATTTCGCGGTGTCTATTCGGCAAGTGCCAAGCAAGTGTGGAGATTGTTCATCGACAAAAAACCAACGATTGGATTACATATATGTCTGCATCCAGTCATTAATGACCATTAACCGCTGCGTGCCAACGCAACTCTATGTTTCCTCTCGATTTTGCAGCGACGGAGGACAATTCAGACCCCTTAACGCCATCCGTTAATTCTCATACGCTCCCCACGTGCGGTTGCAAAATCACAACACCCTTCCAAAATCGAAATAGACACTCGTGGGCTCCACATTTCCAAATCCGGACAAAAACGTAATTTTGTAGTCGCGGTTTGGATGGGATGTCTTCGATACAATTCCTATACGCGTTAAGTGATGATGATTTATTAATACCGGCGTCAGTGCGTACCGCCGGTAATCAAATGGAGTTGGCGATGAAAATTTCCCTCAAGATCCTTTCGGCCGTCGTATTGATTGCGACGCCCATGGCGTACGCTGGCGCGCAAACCGCAGTGCCGGCCAACGCAGCCTCGACGTACTCTAGCGGAATTGACCGGGGACTCACTCGAGCGGAAGTACAAGCAGATCTCGCAGTGTGGAAACGTGCAGGAGTGGATCGCTTCTGGAACCAAGACGAAACGCCCGACATTTACAGCCGCGAATACAGAATGGCGTATGCGGAATATGTTCGCCTTCGCAGCGGCACCGAGTATCAACAAGAGCTGGAACGCCTCAAACGCTAAGGCGATCTCCACCGGCGGCGAGCGGCCTCCTCCACCGCGAAGGGAAGAGGCCTTTTTTGGTGCACATTCTATCGAAATGTGCACCTTTTTTTATTGAACAATTTCTTCGGATGAAGACTTAGCCGTTTCGGAATCGGCACCTCGACATCATAGATGAAAGCAAAGAGAAAGGACCGTTAAAACGGCGAGAGCGACGCTCGCATACAGCCAAGGTGGCCTCGAGCATCGCATCCCAAGTTGGTTGCCCAACGATTTTCTTCGATATATCTAGACAGTGGACGACTTACAGGTGACAGGCCCGCTGTCTTTTCTGGCAGAGCCGCACGCACTGTATGAAGGAACGCTGCATTATTGCTCTTCGCCCTTGAGGCGATTAAGTTCCTCCTGATACTCCGGTCCGTTGCGAAGCTCCAAATAGTTAGCATAGCTCTTACGGTAGGACGCACTGTAAATATCGGGTGTGTGCCGACCTTTGTAGAACTTGTTCATTCCGGCTCGCTTCCACATGGCCAAGTCAGCACGCACTTCTGCTCGCGTTTTCGCGCCCTCGGCCGATGGTGCAGGGCCGCTCGTCATCGCGCAGCCAGAAAGGAACATCACCGAAAGCGCAATTGCGACACGAATCCTCATACATGACCCTCGAATTTAGTTTCGCCAACGGACGGAGGAGCACCCAACCGCGTGGAATTTCCCCACGAATGAGCGCTACCTCCTGCCAAAAGCAGACGGCACTTAAGCACCGGTGTTGTAGATTTCGTCGAGGCGCGCACGCTCTTCGGGGGTGATCGAATCGCGTTCTTTCGCAACTTGCTCACGGGTTTTTTCAGTTGGAACCATCCAACCAGGCTTTGCCGCATTCAGGTTGGTAAAGAACCATTCCCTCTTATTGGATTTTGCGGCGACGAGCTCCTGCCGAACTTGCTCCGAGGTTTTTCCACTTTGGCTGTCGCTAATGTGAACTTCGTAGCCGATCTCAGTGTTTGTATTGTGAAATGTGTCGGCGTGGGCGGTCGAACTCAGAGCACCCAAAGTAAGTGCGATGGCGGCGCTAGAAATAGTTACTTTCATCTCAGTGATCCTCACGTTAGTTGTCGTCGCGCAGAAGCGACTGACTTAATAATGTAAAGATCGCGTTTCGACAGTTTGCCGTCTTTATTATTACAATTCTGTAATGATGCGCTTCGTCGACCGTTCCGCTTTTAGAATTCCGACTAGGCCAATCCGGCGGAATTGGCGCGCATCATAAACGACTAATTGCGTACGGAATAGCCGTTTCATGACACGCCTCCTCCAAACACCACATGGGACTTTTGAGTGTTGCCTTATGACCGAGAACCAATAAGTCGGCGGTTCGCGTGAATGGCAGTGAAATCCAAAGCAAGGACGTAAAAATGACGACTAGCATCACCCGGGCGATTACAGCGCTTTCAGCGGAGGTATATTTTGCTTTCGCGTGCGGCGCGTTGCTGGGGACCGGGGCCGGGATTGAACGCTGGTGGCCGTCTATCCCGGGATGGGTGCCTCTCGCCATGTACGTCTCGGCGTACGTGTTTGGAGGAGCTTTCACCGTGCGAGACGCCTTCAATAGCTGGAAGGAGCGGCGCCTCGAAATCGACAGCTTGATGCTCATTGCCGCCGCTGGCGCTGCCGCGCTCGGAGCATGGGCCGAAGGCGCTCTCCTTCTCTTCTTGTTCAGCCTAGGGCACGCGCTGGAGCATTTCGCGATGGGGCGGGCGAAGCGGGCAATCGAAGCCCTGGCAGAACTTGCGCCAAAAACGGCTACGGTGCGTCGCGATGGCCAAGTTCGCGAGATTGCAGTCGAAGAAATTGAGGTGGGCGACCAGGTTATCGTCAAGCCGAACACGCGGCTTCCCGCAGACGGCTTTGTCATCAAGGGAAGCTCAAGTGTCGATCAAGCCCCCATAACAGGCGAGAGCATTCCAGTAGACAAGGCCCCCGTGCCTGACGCTGCCATTGCGCGCAGCCGGCCGGCTGGCGTCGATCCCAAATCTCAAGTGTTCGCCGGCACGATTAACGGGTCGGGCCTGATGGAGGTCGAGGTCACTCGTAAGTCGAGCGACTCAACCCTTGCCCGCGTCGTAGCGCTGGTCGAGCAGGCCGACGTTAGAAAGTCGCCAACGCAGCGGTTCACGGACAGATTCGAGCGAATCTTTGTGCCGACCGTCCTAAGCATCGCGTTCCTATTGCTTTTCGCCTGGGTCATTGTTGATGAGCCATTCCGCGATAGCTTCTACCGCGCGATGGCGGTACTTGTCGCAGCTAGCCCTTGTGCTCTTGCCATCGCAACGCCGAGCGCAGTGCTTTCAGGTATCGCTCGCGCGGCACGGGGCGGCGTACTCATCAAGGGCGGCGCCCCGCTGGAGGAACTTGGAAGCCTGAAAGCACTAGCTTTTGACAAAACCGGTACCTTGACTGAAGGCCGCCCTCGAATTACCGACATCTTGCCGGCACCTGGGGTCTCCGAACAGGAGCTAGTCGCGATTGCGGTGGCAGTAGAGTCGCTAAGTGATCATCCGTTAGCCGCGGCCATTGTTCGAGATGGTCGCCAAACTCTCGGAACGTATCCGATCCCAGAAGCTTCCCAGGTGGAAAATTTCGTTGGCCAGGGAATCACGGCCAAAGTGGGTTCGCAAAGCGTATGGATCGGAAAAGTTGAGATGTTCGGCGCGTCTGGCATTCCGCAGCTCGAAAGCTCGACGATGGCCGCCGCCGACGAGTTGCGGGAGGATGGCCGAACAACGATGGTCGTGCGACTGGGAGACAGAGATCTCGGTGCCATTGGACTAATGGATACGCCACGGCAGGGTGCTGCCGAAACCATAGAAGATCTGCGGCAACTGGGGATTTCCCACATGGTGATGATCTCTGGCGACCATGAGAACGTCGCCCGCGCCATTGCGAACAAAGTGGGCATTGAGGACGCACGGGGCAATTTAATGCCGGAGGACAAAGTTCAAGTGATTCGCGATCTTAGGGCTGATGCTGAAATCGCGATGATCGGAGACGGTGTGAACGATGCCCCCGCCATGGCAAATGCGACTGTGGGTATCGCCATGGGTGCCGCCGGATCAGACGTCGCACTGGAAACGGCCGATGTCGCTTTGATGGCGGATGATCTGCGCCATCTGCCTTTTGCGGTCGGACTGAGCCGCCAGACTCGACGAATCATTCGTCAGAATCTGTACGTCAGTCTCGGTATCGTCGCTGTCCTAGTACCTGCGACGATCATGGGGCTGAGTATGGGCGCTGCAGTCGCCGTCCATGAAGGATCGACGCTGCTCGTAGTTTTTAACGCTTTGAGATTGCTGGCCTACCGAAAGGGTTAGGAGGTTCCGTTACGAGCTTTTCGAGCCAGGAAATTCGTCCCGAGCAAAGTTCCAAGAAGCGGACTCGCGTAAAAGCGCGCCCCAATTCCGCCTTCGGCGCCCGGAGAAACGTCACGAACAGCATGAGCGCCAGGGCCGGATTGATGGCCGCATCCAGTGACGTGGTTGCCGGGGTGAGATACGCCGTGAGCGCCGCAAGGAACGTGGCGAGGAGATAAATGGAGATCTGGTGGCGTTCCAGCCAGTCACGCAGACGAGTCATGGCATCTTCGGTTCTGATGCGTGGGCGGAAAAGCAGCTATTTTCCACCACCTTGCAGCGCACGCTCGACAGCAGTCGCCAAACCCTCGGGGCTCAGCCGGGTCAGGCGCGTGCCATTGACGAAAAATGTCGGCGTGCCTTTGATTCCCACCGTGTTGACGTCCGCCTCATCCGCCTTGATGAGGGCGCTGATAGCGGCATCGTGCATTTCTTCGCGCGCCCTCTTCTCATTCAGCCCCACCCTCACCGCTGCGCGCCATGCCGCAGTCACGTTGGGATCGTCGTGCCATTCGGGCTGGGCCTCGAGTATCGCCTCCAGCACCGGTTCGAAGAGGCCCTGGCGGCGCGCGGCCTCCAGCATCCGCACGGTTTCCTCGGATCCCTTGTGGAACAGCACATAGCGCATCACCACGCGGACGTCGTTCGGATACTTGCTCAGGATCTGCTTGACGTAGGGGTAGAACGCCCGGCATCCCTCGCATGAGGGATCGAAGAACTCCACGATGGTGACCGGGGCATCGAATCGTCCAATCACCGGCGAATGAAAGCGCACCAGTGTCGTGGCTTCGGTCGCCGGCGTTCCCGTTTGGCTGGCTTGCGGCGAAGGCTCGCTTGCCGGGCGTATGAGAACCGCTGCCGCGGCAAAGGCAATGACCGAGACAACACTAATGATGATGACAAGCAGACGTCGATTCATTTTTTTGAGTGGAAACGGACCAATAAGAGGGAGAGGACGACGAAGGTGAACGCGATCAGGGAAAGAAACGGCAGTGGTATCGAACCGAAGATTGCCATTCCGGCCCCTGAGCATGACGCCTCTGCCGAGCACGCGACGATCTCAGGTTCGATCACGCGCCAGTACAACAAGGTGTGGTAGGCGGCGAATCCTGCGCCGGCCCCCGCCAACGGCAAGGCGTAGCGCCAAGCGCCCAAGTCGCCGCGGTAGCAGGCAACCCCAAGCACCACTACCAGAGGGAACATGAATATCCGCTGGTACCAGCACAACACGCACGGCGTCCTGCCGAGCACTTCCCCGATGAACACGGCGGACAGGGTCGCAATCAATGCCGTCACCCACGCCATGGTCAGCCAGGCGGCGGCGTTTCGCGCATGATTTGTCGACCGAGAGGCAACACTCGACACGGCAGGCTCCTATCCCAATCCCACGTAGCGTTGTGTGGGGTGTCAGTGCGAATGCGTTGCGCCGGCGCCGCCGCTGATGGCGCCAGGCGATTTCAGCGAACCGATAGGCCCGGCGCGCAACTCGACGGCAATCTCCCCTGCCCGCTCGAAGCGCAAGGTGACCGGCACGACCTCGTCCTTGACGATGGGTTGCTTCAACCCCATGAACATGAGGTGAACGCCTCCCGGTGCCAGAACCACTTCCTTACCGGCCGGAATCTCCAGGCCCTTTTCCAGCCAGCGCATGCGCGCCATACCCCCAGTGGTTTCGGACGCATGGATTTCGGTTTTGTCCGACAACGGCGAACTGGCGCCAATAAGCCGGTCCGGTTGCGTGCCGCTGTTGACCACCGTCACATACCCGCCGCCGACCCGAATTCCCGGCGGCGTCGCGCGGGCCCACGCCTCACGAACGGTCACGGTCGACGATTCCGCCGCTTGGACAGCGGGAACGACGGAGGTCACCAGCGCGGAAATCGCGCAAAGTCCGATGCAGGTACGGATGCTGATCAATGTTTCACCTTTTGGTCTGTAGAAGTTGGGAAGCCGCACCAATTCGGCCTGGCAGGCGGCGTCAATCGTGCCCGCGATAACGCAGTAAACGCAGCGCGTTCGCCGTCACTAGAACGGTGGCGCCGGTATCCGCAAGGATTGCCATCCAGAGCGTCGTGACGCCCATTACCGTCGTCACCAGGAAGATCGCCTTCAGGCCAAGCGCGAGCGCGATGTTCTGCCAGATATTGCCGAGCGTGACCCGCGATAGATCGATCAGGTTGGCGATGCCCATCACCCGGTTCTGAAGCAGCGCCGCATCCGCGGTTTCAAGCGCAACATCCGTGCCACCGCCCATCGCGACGCCGACTGAGGCCGTGGCCAAGGCAGGTGCGTCATTGATCCCGTCGCCCACCATCGCGACATGGCCCTCTTGCTTCAGCGCTTCGATGGCGGCCAGCTTCTCTTGAGGCAGCAGCTCAGCCTGCACACTGACGCCCAAGGCGGCCCCGATCGCATCGCCCGTTCGGCGGTTGTCGCCCGTCAGCATGACGGTCTTCACCCCCATCCCAAGCAAGCGCTTCAGCGCCTGGGCCGCGTCAGCACGCGGTTCATCGCGCAAGGCGATCAGGCCGCTGATACGCTTGCCGGCCAACACCACGACCACGGTTTTGCCTTCCTGTTCCAGCCTGGAAATGGACTGGCGAACCGGATCCTCGATGGGAGCAAGTTCCTCGGCATAGCGTGGCGACCCCACCGAGGCAAATCCCGATTTCAACCGCGCGGTAACCGCCTTGCCCGGGATGGCGAGCGCCGCCCCGAAACTCTGCGGCAACTCCAGGTTCCGGGCCTCGGCCGCTTCCACGATTGCCGCGCCCAAGGGGTGGCTGGTCTTGCGCTCGACTGCGGCGGCCCGGGCCAGCACCTCGTCCTCGGTTCCTTCGACGGCGACGATATCTGTGATGCGAGGACGGCCTTCCGTAAGTGTTCCGGTCTTGTCGAAAGCAACGGTTTTGATCTTGCCCAAGGTCTCCAGAGCCGCCCCGCCCTTCACCAGCAGCCCCCGGCGAGCCCCGGCGGCCAGACCTGAAGCGATTGCCGCGGGCGTGGAAATGACCAGCGCGCACGGGCAAGCAATAAGCAGCGTCGCCAGGCCGCGATAGATCCAGGTCATCCAGTCGCCATCGAACAGCAGTGGCGGAACGATTGCGATCAGGAGAGAAACCGCCATCGCCGCCGGGGTGTAGACGCTGCTGAACCGGTCAATGAAGCGTGCCAACGGCGCCTTGGACTCTTGCGCCTCTTCGACCATGTGGATGATGCGGGCGATGGTGTTGTCCGCCGCCGTCCGAGAGATCGACATGCGCAGCTCGCCATTGCCGTTGATGCTGCCGGCGTACAGGTTCGCGCCAGGCTCCTTTGCCACAGGCACGGATTCCCCGGTGATCGGCGCCTCGTTCACCTCGGAAATGCCCTCAAGCACGGCGCCGTCAGACGGAACCCGGTCGCCGGGCCTGACGATGGCGACATCGCCTACGGCGAGCTGTTCCACAGGGACGGTTTCAAGTTTGCCATCCTGTTCGCGAAGCGCTTGTCTCGGCGCGAGATCCATAAGCGCCTTGATGGCGGAACGTGCGCGGCCGGCGGCAACGGTCTCCAGAAGTTCACCCACCGCAAACAGGAATATCACCACCGCGGCCTCTTCCGCAGCGCCGATGACAAGCGCGCCGATAGCGGCCACGGACATCAGGGTTTCAATGCTGAACGGGGTGCCCGTGGTCGCACTGGCGTATGCCCGGCGCACGACAGGCACGATGCTGACGATGGCGGCCGCCGAATACACCCAGCGCTCGAATTGGGGGAAAAGCTGGGCTGCGATGAAGGCGACGGCAAACGCCAAGCCTGTCATCCACACCAGCCTGGCCTTCTTGGTTCGCCAGAATGGCAGCGCATCCTGATCACCCGAGCTTGCCGCAGTCGCGGCTGCGTCGTGACTGACAGGCGTGAAGCCCAGCGCGCGGATTTGGGCCTCGATCTTTTGCTGGCTGCTGCGGTCTTCGTCGTAGGACAGCGCCAGGCTTTCCTGACCATAGCTGACGTTGATGTCCGTCACGCCGGGAAGGCGCTTCATGGCGTTTTCGATCTTGACCGCACAGGCGCCGCAATCCATTCCCTCGATGCGCAATTTGAGGGCTTTGTTGGTGGACATAGCAGAACTCGACATGATTTAAACAATCCGCGTACCATAAACCCCGTAGTGACTACAGAGTCAAACCTATGAGCGCACGGCCGCTGACCATCGGATTCCTCGCACGGGCAACCGGCACCAATATCGAAACCATCCGCTATTACGAGCGTGAAGGCTTGCTCCCGCCGCCTGAACGGACGCAGGGCAATTACCGCGCCTATGAACCCAGCCACCTGCAACGACTGGCCTTCATCCGAAAAGCGCGTGACCTGGGATTCTCGCTTACTCAGGTTCGGACACTGCTATCGCTATCCGATGACAAAACCCGCTCATGCGCCGCCATCGATGAGATAGCGATGGAACACCGAAAAGCTGTCGAACAGAAGATCCGAGACCTTCGGGCCCTGAAATCCGAGCTCGACAATCTGATCGATCAATGCAGCTGCGGTACCGTGGCCGAGTGCCGCATCATCGAATCACTGTCGCCTCCCCCTGTTGCCTAGCCGCCGATCGCAGCCCATCCAACCTCGAACTCGGATCTAGGGAAGGGTTAGCCTGGTGTGCGCCCTCATCGCCGCTGTCGAGAGTTAATTAACTTCGAAGCCAGTTTCCATTTGAATAAGAAGGCTGGGCGAGATTTGGTTTATCCACGTTAGGCATCGCGGATCTCTGAAGTTTGGATTGGGCCAACCACTTCATTGAACTTGGGCATGCAGAAAAAAAATGCCTCGTGCTTCGGTCCTTGGGCCTTAGTCCTCTCCTCCAGTCCACAACCCGGCAATCAGTTGGCGCGTTTGTCTCAATATGGTCTCAACCTTGTCTCACGCCTGTCGCATTTGTGTCTCGCAACAGTCTCACATGTGTCCCATTTGCGTCTTATGTATGTCTCAGAGGTGTCTCAACACGTAGGGCCGGACTGCGAAATTGGCGAGAATTGGACTGATGAATACAGCAGAAATCCGCGTAAAGCGGCCATTCTTGCGGCCCACGGCATTTGTGCGTGCTTCGTTGTCAGACAAAAGAAAACGGCCGACCGCAGGGAAAACCCAAAATAATCAAAGAGATGACAGCACCCGAAGGGTGCGTCCTGTGTGGTGGCCTTAAGGGGCCCGGCGCCGCCCCTGGCGCCGGGGACTTTAAGGGCACCTGTGAGCGTCCGGGGGACGCTCACGAAGTCCGAAGGACGGCCCCACCGGCGCAGCCGGTGGGACTGGACGCCCCGATCAAAACCCGCCGTTCATCCAAAGCAAAAGGCCGCCCTAGGGCGGCCTTTTGCTTTGGCGGATGTTGAAAGTCAGTGCATGCCAGCAGGAAACGCCAGCGGCCTGACGGGCGGCTGTTGACGCTGAAGCGCTTGCCAGAGGTCATAGTTGGCCTGCATTGTCATCCATGCCTGGGCGGTGCTTGCCCCGGCTTGTTCCAGCCGGACAGCGAGGTCCGGGCTGATACCTGCATTGCAGTTGAGGACACGGGACAGGGCCACCCGGGACATGGCAATCCGGTCAGCCGCTTCGGCGACGGACAGCCCGAGTGGGGCAATAATGTCCTGCCGGAGAATTTCGCCGGGATGCGGAGGGTTGTGGATCACGGCTATCTGGCCTCCATATGCTCAGTCCCACCGGCCTGAGTAGACAGGTCGGAAAAGTTGCTGATCCGCACCGATCCATCCGGAAAACGGGCGACCACATCAAGCTGACCACCCATCGCCTCGATGTGGCTGCGCAGCGTCGAAATGTACATGTCCGTCCGCTTCTCCATCTTGGCGATGGACGGTTGCTGTACGTGCAATATCTCGGCCAGGACCTTCTGCGACAGGCCCCGAGCTTGACGCAATTCTTGGAGCGGCATGTCTCGGAGCATTTCGGCCGTGGCGGCCTGGGCGCGAGCCTGAGATTCCGGCGACATGGCCGAGCGGAGCGTTGAGAATTTCTTAGCCATTGATCTGCCCTTCCTTTCGCAATTGTTCCAAATGATCGTCGTACAGCTTGTCTGCTCGCGGCACGAATTCTTCATACCAGCGGTCCTTCCCGGTTTTGTCACCGCCTATGAGCAAAATGGCGGTTCTCCTGGGATCAAACGCATAGAGCGTGCGCAGCGGATGGCCGCCCGCCTGTGTCCGAAGCTCGCGCATGTGTTCGTGTTTCGAGCCGTTTATCCCACTCGAATGAGGAAACCCAAGCGACGTGCCTCTTTCCTCCAGAAGGCCGACCGTAGCGGCCACTGATTCCTGCTCGCTGACCGACAAGGTGTTCCACCAGTCTTCGAACTCGTCCGTGAACTCAACTTCCCAAACCATCAGTTCCCCGCCTCGGTTGTTTGCTCGATTATAACCTAGAGGGAATATTCCATCAAGGGAATACCCAGGAGAAAATCGATGGTCATACGACCGACGGGCGGGCAATGCCCGCCCGTCCGCACTCGCTTCTAAGTTCCCCATCCGCCCGGGTGCCCGAGTGGGACTTACGGCTCCATTTCTCCCATCGGGTGTTCCACCGCCATTGCGACCTGAAGGGGTTGGACGCGCATCAGTTCAGGCACCCAGCCCTTCCCTTCCAGCAATTGCTCGGCTGCTGCGGCGGCCTGGGCCTTCTTCATCGCCAGCAGCGGCTTCGCCTGCTCGGCATCCATCGCCTCGGTGACCACTGCCGCTATTCGATCCTTCGACACATGGGCAAGGTAGGACTGCGCGGTCGGCTTCCACCACTTGCTCATGTCCAGGCCAATCACTTCGCCCAAGCGGTCAAGGTGCCGGGGTTCCTTCCCATAAGAATGGCTTTGGCTGCGGTATATCGAAACGCTGGACAGTACGGCCAGCAAGTCGAGTAGGTCCGTGAGCGACTGCTCCAACAGCCAGGGCAGTACAGCCGCACCGTCCTCGGGAATCTGATTCGTGACGGCCTCAATCTGCGCCTGCACTGCTGCCCACGCCGGACTGTCCTTGATGCTCTCGTCCGTCTTCGCCAGCTCGTAATGCGCTGTCCGCATCGAAACATCGAACGAGTCTCCGGCGCTGCTTCGGCGGCTGCTGTCGAAGTCGCCAAGCATCTGCTCGATGAGCAGGCAAAGCGCCAGGGTGGGACGCATCATGATTTCGGCCTGTAGGGCAATGACGCGCTGTGCCTGGAGTCGGTTGGTCAGCGCCTCGGAATGCACGGGGCGCGTCAGGACCGGGGGCAGGTCCACGCCCGCCGTCGTCTGGCCGTGGCCCTCGTCGCTGCGCATGACCTGGGCCACGGCCTCGCGCTCGTCCTGGCGGATCAGGCCACGGGTGACGGTCAAGTCGCCGTGATAGTCCAGGTGCACAATCGCTCCGCACAGGGCTTTCAGTTCAACCGGGTAGTCGAAAAGCTCCGCCCGGATCTCCCGAATTTGTCCTTCGTAGCCGCGAATGACGCCGCGACGCTTGTCCAGGTCGGCGACGTCGTAGCCCTCAATTTCTTGCAGTTCAGCAAGCTTCGTTCGCGCAGCGTCGATCTTCTTTTGCAGCCCGTCGAGTTGCTTGGCTTGGGCCTTGTCCGGCTCTTGGTAGGAACGCTGAATCTCGCCAAAGGGCTTCTTGTCGGGGTGCTCGAACGACAGGCGGCACTCCACCCACAACCAACCCTCGGCCTGCACCGCCTTGAAAAGTTTGGAACGCTGCATCTTGGCGTCGGCCATGCTGCGCACCTTTTCCGGGTCGGCCAAATAGGCGTCGTCCTCGAAGAGGTCGCGGCGGACTTCTCCGCCCGCCTTCTCGTAGGCTGCGACGGTCACGTACCGCGCCACGGGCGAATCGCCGCGCATTTCGGTTTCGGCCAGCAACCGGCGGATGCAGTAGTCCCGGTTCCAGGTTTGGCCGGCCGAAGCCTTCCATGCCGCCTCCTGGCGGGCGTGGTCCGAAACCGACGCGAGCGCCTGCATTTCGTCCATCTTGATCTTGCCATCGCGGAACAGTTGCATGAGCGTGGGCGACACGCTGCCCAGCGCCAGCAGCTTCTTTACGGCCGATTCCGATGCGCCATGCGCGGCGGCGATTGCCGCGACCGTCCAGTTGTCGGCGCGCAGGCGCGCATATGCTGTGTACACGTCGGCCGGGTGCATCGCCTTGCGCCCGATGTTCTCGATCAGACTGGCGTGGTGCGCATATTCGCCTGGGATCACGAGGCACGGGACCGCGTAGTCGGCGGGAAAAACGCCGTCTTCGATCAGCAGGCCGAGGGCCGTCCAGCGCCGTCCGCCCGCGCACACCTCATAGGAGCCATCCGGCGCTGCGACGACAACGAGGTTTTGCAGCAGCCCGCCCATCGCCTGGATGGTGGCTTTCAGTTCCAGAATTTCTGCGTCTTGTTTGCGGTCCTGCGGGCTACGCGCTTGATACGCTTCGCTCAAACGCAATTGCGAATGAGGGATATCCATGCGCGTGGCGGCGGCGTGGACGGCGGCGAGTTCGTTGGAATCGAGTTTCATGATTGGGGTTCCGGTCGATATCGAGATCAGTGCAATTGGGCGGGGACTTCGGGCGCGTCGAGCGCGGCGATGAGGGCGGTAAGCTGGCGCATCGTCATCGCGGGGATGCGAAAGCTCAGGCCCAGCCGGTGGGCGCGGCGCATGTCATGCGCCAATCTGATAAAGTCGTGGTTCATCACGGTTCTCCTTTTGACGGGTGGGTCGAGGTGCAAGCCCCTATCGGTTGCAGCCGAGTAGGGGCTTTTCGTTTAGTAGCCGAGCCAGTTCAGCAGGTCGCGCCCGCGATACAGCGGCTGATCGCCATGGTCGGCAAAGAAGTCTTGGGCGTTTGCTTGGTGGTCGCGCAGTTGCAGCACTACCTGCAACCGCGTCAAAACGGCTTCCTCGGCCGTCTCTCTGTCGCGCAACCCGTCCGCGTCGACCACGCCGGTATCCAACAGGTCGGCCAAGAGTTCGATGAGGTCGGGGCGATGGCCAGTCCAAGCAACGAACTCGTTTTCAACTGCGACAGTCACGACGGGCGCAAAATCAAAGCCATTACGAGCCAGCGCGGTCCCGTAATCCATGGCGCTGCGTTCGGCGTACTGAACGCCGCGCTGCGCCAGGGCGGCTTTGGTCAAGGCGCATTCAGCGCCTCCCAGGACGGTGTAAAGGACGATAGTCGTATCGGTCGTGTCCTGTTCTTGGGGTGCGTTCATGGAAAGCCTCCTTTCGTTGCGCGGATGGGTTGTCGAGGGGTTACTTGGCAGCGAGCGCCAGGACGTGCCCGCCGCTCAACTTCTTGGCGAAGTTCCAGCCGCTTGTCCAAGCTCCGACCAGAACGGGCACGTCTGCCAACAGCGCGGGCATGTCGGTCTGTTCGTGGCCTGCCTTGCATTCTTCTTCGCCCAGGCTGAAGGCCATGTCCATTGCCCGCGTCCACAGCAGCTTGCGGACCTCTTCGCGGTGCCGATCTTGCGACCGAATCCACATATCCAGCACGTCCACGCCGCGCCGGTCTTGACGCGCCTGCGCACCGAGCAATTTCTCTATCGCCAAGGCCACAATGTTGGTATTCAGCGTCGCGTGGTCGTTCATGTTCGTTTGCTCCAAAAAGAGAGGTCGCACGCCACCCGATCCTGAAGAAGTCGTCCGAGCGTGGGTTTGTTGGATTTGGTTGTTCATGGTCTTTCCCTCCGCGTTGTTCGCATCCGTTCCTGTGAGGCCTGTCCGTGCCGTCCGTGACCGCGGAGGGACGACTGGAAAGGGCCGGAGCAGAGGCCGCATGCGGAGCGCAGCCGTAGGCGAGCACCGAACGGGTGAGCACCGGACCCTTGGAGGGAGGAACGCAGTGGTACGGTCGGCGTTTTAGGACAGGGCTCGCGGGGACGGATGCATTGCGAGAGACAGGGCGGCGACACCAAAGCCAGGCGCGCGCCGAGCGCCCTACCCGCGCGCAGCGCGGGTCATACTGGCCGCAAGGCGGCCCGCAAGCGACAGCGCGCAGCGCCGGCAGGCGCGAAGGCGTGAGCCGACCGGAGGGAGGGAAGGATGGAAGCCCCGAAGGGGGTGAGACTGGCGGTGTTGGCCAGGCTCAACGCGAAGCGCGAGAGCCCGACCCGCAGCCGCAGGCGTAGGGGCACGCCCAGGGGTGAACTCTGGATCTGAAAACGACCGGCGCCGGCGTTCAGGCCAGGCCGAATACCATCAACTTAGTGCTGAGAATCCGTCGACGGCGGCAGCGAAACGTTCAGACGATCTAGGGCCTTGTTTGCCCGATCCCGCGCCTGATCGATGAGTTGATGCTGGCGGACGATGTAGTCAAATAATTCTTTCGGACGATGCTCGGCTTCTACCAACGACTGCTCGTTGATGATCCCGATGCACATTTCAATGCACTCGTCGCAGATCGTGACCTGATCGTTGTCACCCCGGGCAACCAGCTTTCGCACTTCGTGCTGGGACTTATCGCAAAACGAGCAGTGCAGCACTGGCGGCCGCTCCTTGGTCCGGCGTTTCTTCTTCGGCTCATCCATGTCGGCACCGTGCCAAGGGTCGCGAGGCACGCAATCTAGCACAAGCGGAGGCAGTCGGGATGCGTGTTTATCCTACTGGCGTGCGCTTTCTTTCGTGGCATTCTCGAAAAAAAAAAGCAGCCAAAGTTTCCAATCGGAGGAGAATTTTGGAAGGCACGATGGTTATCCACGGTGTCCGGGCCACGTATAGGATTGTTCGCTCGGCAGACGCCAAAGGGTTCAGAGCGGAAGTAAAGATCGGCGCCAACGGTTGTTGCATGTGTGTCGGCGGGGCCGATAAAGTATTCGCCAATGAAACATCAACTCGCAGAGCAGTCCAAGAGGGAATCACTGTTGGCTTCATGAAACAAGTAGCGGGAGGCGGAGCGCTTTAGTACATAGCGCCGGCGTATGCCGGCGCCGTGTTTTCTACCCTCGGCGATGATGGTCCACCATGCCGGCCAAGTACGCGGCCTCTAAAGCCGCGCGCAACCGGCAAATAGACACCTCGTAAAGTTCCAGCTTGGCGCCTGCGGGGCAATCCAACGTCTCCAGATTCAGAAGGCGGCTGGCAATGTCGGCAATGGCGGCGCGAGCCGCCATGGAAAGTTCAACCATGGCCATGGGGCTCACTCCGTGTCTAGCTCGCCCAGCACCTGGCGGGCGAGTGCGTTGAGGTCGATTTCTGACCTGGCAATTGCCTGCACTTCATCCAGCGGCAGGGATTCGATAAGCGCTGCCATGCGGCGCTCGTTTTCGCGGGCGGCCAATGCCGGCCAAGCACCGTACTTGGCAATGGCCGACAGGCCATCAGGGTTGTTTCGTCCGTAGCCCTGCAGGAAGGCGATCAACCCTTGCGTCATTGCGTTGTCGTCCCGGCTCATGCTGCGATCCTTTCTTGACGGGCGAGTTGCAGGCGTTGCGTCGCGGCGGCGTGATACTTCGGGTCCATTTCGATGCCGTAGAAGCGTCGGCCGACCTGGCGGGCGGCGACGCACGTGGAACCGGAGCCGGCGAACGGGTCCAGCACAATGTCCCGCGGGCGGCTAAACGACTCAATCAGCGGCGCCAAGCATTCGACGGGCTTTTGCGTCGGGTGGTGGCGGTTGCCGCTGTACTTCCATGGCATGACGTCCGGCAAGGGCTCGGCCGGCAGCGCCGGCTGACCCTTGGCCAGCAAGTAGGCCGACTCGTGCTGATACGCCAGAAATCGCGCCTTAGATTGGTATTGCTTCGCAAACACGAGGTGGCCGACGACGCGAAAGCCGGCGGCGCGCCAGGCGGCAAAGAATCGGTCTACGCGGTTCCAGCCGTAGAACGAAATGCAGAAGGCGTCATCGCGAAGGACGCGGAACATCTGTGCAAACGCCGGCGCCAGCCATTCGTCGGTACGATCGTTGGCGATGCTCCGGCCGGAGCGGTCCACGTAGTTGACGAGGTATGGCGGATCGGTCAGAACCAGATCGACGCAGCGATCGGGCAAGGTGGGGAGAACGGACAGGCAATCGCCCAGGACAACACGACTCATGGTTGGCTCCTTGCGTGCAGCAATGTCAGCCGATCTGCATTGCACTGCACGGGGCATGCGGGCGCAGCCCATGAGAGCGCGGTCAAGGGACGTGGAATAAATAGTGAGCGCAGCGAACGGTTTATGCCGCGAAAGCCCTTGAAGATGGGCCGCGGCTACAAAGCCGCGCGCGCCGCGGCCCGGTCGTCCGTGCGGGAGGGGGATGCGACTGTGTGCTCCGTGCAGTGCTTGTTGGTCTGCATGTGCCGAAGATGGCGCGTCGCCGGCGCGCCAGGCCCCGACAGGGGCCACTGCAACCTCGCTAGAAGAGCGACATCTGGCCAGCGGCAGCAGCTTGGCGGATGGCCTTCGGAATGGCCAGCAGCGGCGCATCGATCTCGGCCGATGTACTGTCGGCCGCGACCTGGTCGACATCGACCTCGTCAATGTCCGCCGGCGCCTGCAGGAGCGCTCGAGCGCCCTCTTCCGCTTCGCGACGGCGAAGCCGCGCGCGCCAGCCGCCCAGGATATGGGCAGGCGTAAACCACTGCTCGCGGCACTCGCCTGTCAGGCCGTTGCCGTGAATAACCAACGCCGGCACGTGCAGCAGCGCGAGTTGGATGAACGTCATGTGCACGCAGCGTTGATCGATGTCGATCGCGGTCGCGTGCATGCACTGTTGATAGTTCAGTTGCGCATCGTGCAGCGCGTGCGCAGCTGCGATCAACATGCCGCCGGCACCGCAGGCCGGCTCCAGTACCCGTACGAACCCCTGCGCGTTCGTTTTGTCGACCAGCGCCTGGCAGTTGCCCATCATCATGTTGCCCATCAGGCGCGACACCTCGTACGGCGTGAAGAACTGCCCGGCGCCTGCGTTGCCCATGTCCAGCATCATGAACGTGCTTCCCAGGACATCGCCAAAGTCTGCCGCCTCAACGCGTAGTTCGTAGGACATCACCAGGTGCGCGAACGCCTGCACGAGCAGGTCGAGTTCGGCCCGCTCATACTGAGCGATCACCTGAAGGTAGCGCTGCTCGCGCACGTCGCGCTGCGCGAGGTCCGCACGGGCCAATGCGATCGCGCAAATCTCCACCCAATCGCTCCAGACGCGATCGATACCACGGGTGTACGCGACTTGGCGCAGCAGGCCGACAATCTCCTTCTGGTGGGCGTCGGTGTTGTTCAGAAAGCGACGCTGTTGTGCATTTGAAGTTTTGGCCATGTGGTCTCTCCGGTTGCCAGGGCGGGAATGCCCGGAACTTGAGAGGCACGGCGCAGCGCAGCGCTCAAGTGTCGAAGACGGCCGCGGCCGCAAGCGCTGGCGGCACAGCCGGTAGCGCGCCGCACTTGAACGCGAGAACGACGTGGCATCCTGACCGGGAAAGCAGACCCGCCACCCCGTATGGCTTTCAACGGTCTTCGTTCGAAGCGCACGCGTTCCCGTGCAGCGCCGCTTAGCAGGGGCTGAGCGACGATGGCCTAATTGCGCGCAGAAGAAAAAAGGCCCGCCGAAGCGGGCCGGGATGGCGTCAATCGATCGCCGCGAAGATGGCGTTTGCCTCGGCGTGTTCGCCGGCGAAGTCGCGCAGGGCGTGGTACTTCTCGACCAGGTTGTCGCTGGGATACTGACCGCACAATTCGCAGAGGGCGTAAAGCGTGGCCACGATGCCGGCAGCGTCTGCCGACATGGTGCGATCGCACCAGTTCATCGGCCATTCGATGCGAAGTTTGTCGTAGTCGGCCGGCGCCATGTAGAAGCCGTTCGGGATGTCGTAGTAGTGCCAATAGCCGCCCGCGTACTCCTTCGAAAGACGGTCGAGCCAGTTGTAGACACTGATCTCGCCGCGCAACATCAGGCGGCGCCCGAACGCCTTGGGCAGAAAGTCCATGCGATCGCCATCGGGAACCAGGCGTGCGACGGAAAGAGTGGCTTGGGTCATGTCGTGCTCCTCAGAAGTAGGGCCCGGCCGGGTGGCGGGACGGGAGCACTGGCGCCCTGCGGAACAAGCGCCGGGGGCAAGGGGACGTGGAATATAAAGCGAGCGCAGCGAGCGGCTATATGCCGCGAAAGCCCCTTGCCCGCGGTGCGCGCAGGGCAAAGATGCGCCCAAGGCCTGACACCAGCGCCAGGCCCGGCGTTGCGGATCACACGAGCTGGCCCTACTCTGCAAAAAACGTGATTCCGCTTCCGCTTATGAGGCGGTCCATCCCGTAATGCCGCGGCAGTATGATCCAAATGCGAATTCGGACCCGTCAAACTCCTCAGGAGCCGCAGGCAAATTAACCATGACGACACAACCAAGCGAACTTTCAATAAACACGCTCTTGCTAAAACGTCCCCCGGGCACGGCAGGCTTCATTAACGAAGCCCTTGACTATTATCCAGGGCTTGGATATCAGCTCAAAGCGCCCGACGACTTGCTTATGCACTGCGAAGGCAAGTTGTGCAACGGTGAACGGTACTTTGAACTAGCGACGGACGAATGCGATAGAGATGTCTCCGCTTCTATCCCCTCGTACCCGCGACTCGCTTACCACTGTGCAAATTGCGGTGACACACGAAGAGTTTTTATCTTGGAAGTGATTCGTACCGACACCAAGGCCGCGGTAGTTTCAAAGGTGGGAGAACGACCGCCGTACGGTCCTCCGGTCCCTTCAAAACTTATGTCATTGATCGGCCCCGAACGAGAGACCTTTCTAAAAGGGCGCCGTTGTGAAAACCAGGGCTTAGGCGTTGGCGCATTCTCCTACTATCGGCGAGTGGTGGAGATGCAGCGTGCAAAGATCTTCGACGGAATCATCGCCGCCGCAGGAAAGTTAAAGATGGAGGCGGGAAAATTGGAGGTACTTCGGGCTGCGGCGGCGGAGACTCAGTTTTCGAAGTCGCTGGAAATGGCGAAAGATGTCATGCCCGAACAGCTACTCATCCAAGGCCATAGTCCTTTGAAATTGCTACACGCAGCACTGAGCCATGGCGTCCACAATATGACGGACGAGGAGTGTCTTGAACGGGCTGAGAGCGTACGGGTGGTATTGGGTAACCTAGCAGAAGCGGTAGCTCAGGTGACAAAGGACGAAGCCGAGCTCACGAAAGCAGTGAGCGTGCTGCTTAAGCTGCGCACGCAATCTTCTTGAGATGGGGTGCACTGACATTACTTTCCCACTAGACATATGGCATGCTTCCATAACCATGAGTCGAAAATTCCATTGCCTGGATGCACAGCTGGGCGAATTTGGGCCTCGGACCTGACACCAGCGCCAGGCCCGGCACTGCAGGTCAGGGCATGATGCCCTTCTCTGCGAACGAGACGATCCTGCTGCCGGCCACGACCAAGTGGTCCAGGACGTTGGCGGCGCGCGGGTTCAGGTACATGATGCCGAACACTTCGTGCTCCAGACTGAGGTTCAGGCGCAGCTGCAGGAACTCGCGCACGCGCTTTGGCGAATCCATGTGTTGGCCCTGCTGGATCTCCTGCAGGACGACCTCACGTGCCGCAGCGAGGATATCTTTCGGCGCGGCCGGGCGCACCGCGCCAGCGGAATCCTGCACGAAGAGCGCGCCGACGGCGTGATCGATGGTATTGAACGCGATGGAATGCTGCATTGCTGGATCTCCAGTGCCGGGCGGGATTGCCCGGCGATCCTGGGATACGCTGCAGCGGAGCGGTCAAGTGGCCTGCCGGCCCTGGCGCAAGCGGCGCCGGCGCCGCCGGCGTTGCGCAGCACTTGACGGCGAGAACAGCGTGTCACAATCGCCAAAGACGCAAGACTGCCCTCTCCCCCTGGTGGGTCTCCTGCAGGACGGCATGCCCGAGCCTATACTGGCCGGACATCTGCATTCACAGAGGTGATCGATGTGCGGTCGAATCGTCCAGAAGTCGGGTCCGCTGGACTACGTTGAGCGGATCTTTACCAACCAAAGCCAGATCTTCGCGGACCCAGCGGGGCCGCGATTCAACATACCCCCGGGCACGCGCCCGCTCACTTTGCATCGCCTGACTGAAGGCACCGAGGCCATCGCCAGGCTCCCCTGGGGTTACAAGCGTCCCGATTCCAAACACTTCATGAGCAATGCCAAGCTGGAGACCATCCTAAAGAATGGGTGGCCTTGGCGCTTTCTCATCGGAGCTGGCCGCATCCTTGTGCCGGCGGACGGTTGGTACGAATGGCCCGTGCTGGCGGACGGTACCAAGCAGCCCCACTACAGCCAGGGTCATGGCCCGCTCTACTTTGCCGCATTGACGGCCTGGTCGCCGGGCGCGCCGCTGGATGCCGCTCACGGCTTTGCGATCGTGACCAACGACACCAAGGGCGGAATGGTAGACATCCATGCGCGGCGTCCAGTCGCCCTGCCTGCGGACATCGCGCAACGCTGGATTGACCCGTCAATCTCGGCCAGAGATGCGCGGGATCTGCTGCACGAAGACGTGCCCGAGGACGCTTTCACGTGGCATCCGGTCCGGCAAGAAGTCGGCAATTCGAAGTATCAGTTGCCAGACGCCATCGACCCAATCTGAGGTTAGGAGCGAGACTGGTGATCGAACAACGCAAGCGCGGCTTCGAAGGAAGCGCGCATGCCGATCAGGCGCGGCGTATCTCCCCTGCTGTGCCATAGCTCGTGCTGGTAAAGGCCATCCACCCAAACGCGGCAGATGGTCCACCCGGGCGGCCCCGCCCAGTAGTAGTCGTCCATACGGCGCCAATCTTCTGGATCGATCATGGCTACAGTCCCACGCTGCCCACGGAAATTGGGGCGATATGGTGCGGATTCTAGGCGTGTTTATACTGGATGTCCATACAGTATTATTAGCGCTATGCCTTTCAATCCCCCGCTCCGTGTAGAACAGTTGCGTGCAATCCAAGACCGCCATCGCGGCCCGGACGGTAAGATCAGCGATGTCGACGTGCTGGCGCTCCTGCAGGAGGTCAAGCGCTATCGCTCCTTCATCCTTCGCACCAAGCAGCTGTCGGGCTGTTTCAAGCGACCGTCCGGCGTGCTGGCGCCCGTATACGACGAGTGGTTGGAGATCCTGTCCGACGAACCGTGTGTCGGCGAGCAAGAGCAGATGGTTCGGGAATTACTGGAAGCGCCGGAAAAGCTGCGCAAGGGGATGGCGCCCAGGTAAAAGCACCCTTTCCCCAGTACCGGCGCACCATTGAGTCAAACGATGTTTAGCAGGCATACTGGGGGCTCGCAACTTTTGGAGGGTATGTCATGCTCGACGACATCCAGAAGCGGGGCGCAGAGGCTGCTCGCAAGGGACTGAGCCTCTTGGATTGCCCATATCTGAAGGCGTCTGCGATGCCGGCGCACACTGGAGAATCTCCAGGCGACTGGATTCAGCGCGTGACCGCCTGGTAAGAAGGCTGGAAGCGAGAGGTGGCCAACCGCGGGGCCAAACGATCTGCCAGCCCATTTGGAGTCTGCGCCCAGCAGACGCGATCCAATGTCAGGCCTGTTACCAACTAGCCGGTTCGTCAAGACCAAGCGCCCCAACCGGGGCGCTCTTGATTTGATGCTCAAAGCGGGCGTTTAGCTGCTGAACCTTGTATCGCTATCTGCTTCCGGCAAGCCAAAACGTTTAGCAGCTAAACACTTCCATGACGCAACAGTCGAATTAGGCACGTGATTTGCTGAACCTCCCCACCTGTTCAACGAAGGAGGTTTCCATGTCCGACGACTTGAATCAACGGGGTGCGCAGGACCGGTCGCGCATCAATGTGAACGAGTCCCATGAGCTACGGTATTGGACGAAGGAACTGGGCGTAACGGAAGATCAGCTTCGCGCGGCGGTGCAAGCCGTTGGCGTATCTGCGGCCGCAGTCCGGAAACATTTGACCGCGCAGCCCTAGCAACCGGCGCACGACCTTTGAAGAGGCATTCCGGTGGTGAGCAACGGTGGCAGATTTGTCATCTATCGGTCGCTTATACGGCCCGAACAGTTCGAGCTCGTCCTCGCACGGGGCGGCCTCGCGCGACGATGGAAGGTGCTAAACGGAGTTCCCACCGATACCAAAACAAGGCGCATCGCAGTCGAGCAACCGACTGTGTGCGCGCCCTACAGGCGGTTCTCCAAAGGCGCGGCGGTTTTCTCTCGTAGCCCAGCACCCGCGTACACCTGGGACGCCGGCATTTGGTACTCCGTCGGCGATTCAGAGGGATATCGTAGTGGCCACTTACGATTCTGCCTTCGCGGCCTGCTTTTGCACGGCCGGTGGGCACTAGTCCGAATGTCGGGCGAAGGCGCAGGAAGGCACCCGCCGTGGCTATTCGTCCTGACGGCTCCACCAGACGGTCATGAGTGACCCCACTATTGCCCCGCGCCCTCGTACCCCGCCCACGCGCCCGGCCGTTCGGACAAGTAGGGGCGGCGGGGGCACTTCGTCTGGCCTTCCAGGCTCTCAGGCGGAATTGCCCGAGTCCTTGAAGCCCCAGTTGGCCACCCTGGTCGATGGTGTCCCTCGCCACGGCGACGACTGGCTTTATGAGGTCAAGTTTGACGGATACCGGATGATGGCCCGAGTCGAAGGCGCGAGGGTTCAGATGTTTACCCGCAATGGGCACGACTGGAGTGACAAGCTGCCTCATCTGGTCGCGTCCATCCAGCG
Organism: Achromobacter sp. GbtcB20; assembly: GCF_019091095.1. Classification (NCBI taxonomy): domain Bacteria; kingdom Pseudomonadati; phylum Pseudomonadota; class Betaproteobacteria; order Burkholderiales; family Alcaligenaceae; genus Achromobacter; species Achromobacter sp. GbtcB20. The sequence goes on from NZ_JAGXJZ010000018.1 coordinate 126,026, forward strand.
TCTGAACGTTGGATCAGCCTGGATCGACGGCGAGATTGTCGTCCTGGCCGACAACGGCGTGCCGAGTTTCCAGGCGCTGCAGAACGCCTTCGATGGCAAGCGCACCGCCAACATCATCTTCTATGCGTTCGACCTGCCCTATATTGCCGGGCGGGACATTCGAGGGGAGCCGCTTCGCGTACGCCGTGCGCTGCTATCACAGCTGGTCGCTGCAGGCCAGGATGACATCGTCCGCTTTAGCGAGGCCTTCCAGGCCTCTCCCGCAGACCTGGTCGCGTCCGCATGCCGTATGGGTCTGGAGGGAATCATGGCCAAGCGCCAGTCGGCGCGGTATATATCGAGCCGCACTGATGATTGGGTGAAGATCAAGTGCGCGCAGCGCCAAGAGTTTGTCATCGTGGGATACACGGCTCCCAAGGGTGGCCGAGTCGGCTTCGGCGCGCTTTTGCTGGGCGTGCATGAAGGCGCCGCGTTGCGGTACGCCGGCAGCGTAGGCACCGGCTTCGATGACCGCGGCCTGGCCGACATCCACAAGGCGCTCAGTGCTTTGAACCAGAAGGCCACTCCAATCACCGCCGGAAAGCCGAAGTCCGTGCGCGACGTACAGTGGGTGAAGCCTATCCTCGTGTGCGAGGTGTCGTTCGCGGAATGGACCGAAGGTGGCCACGTCCGCCACGCGACGTTCCGCGGCCTTCGAACGGACAAGCCGGCGCCTGCGATCACAAGGGAACGGGCCGTGCCAACCAGCGCGGTCGAACCGGAGTCGGTGCCGGCGCCGACGAAAACCGCAACGCGATCGCCTATCGCGCGAGCGAAGGCCGGAAAGCTATCCAATCCCGAGCGCGTCATTGATCCGTCGACCGGTTTGACGAAGCTCGATCTCGCCCGCTATTACGGCCTGGTTGCACCTCTCCTGGTGACGCATCTGAAGGGTCGCCCCGTGTCCTTCGTACGCGCCCCGAGTGGTATCCAGGGCCAGTTGTTCTTCCAGAAGCACCTGGATGCCGCAATGCCGGGCGTTGCTTCCTTGCCAGAGCGGCTTCACCCCGGCCACCCAGCCTTACTCGAGGTCCCTACTCCAGACGCGGTCATGTCGGCCGCGCAGATGAATGTCATCGAGTTCCATACCTGGAACGCGGTAAAGACGGCCATAGAGAAGCCCGACAGGCTGATCCTCGACCTTGATCCGGGCGAAGGAGTCAGCTGGCAGGCGGTTCAACAGGCAGCGCAGCTGGTGCGCGTGCTCCTGCAGGGCGTAGGGCTGGAGGGCTGGCTGAAGACGAGTGGGGGAAAAGGCTTGCACGTGGTCGTGCCCTTGCGCCGGCAGTACGAGTGGGACGTCGTAAAAGGCTTCTCGGCGGCCATGGTGCTTCACTTGGCACGGACCCTACCGCAGCTGTTCGTGGCCAAGAGCGGTCCCACGAACCGTGTGGGCAAGATCTTCGTGGACTACCTGCGCAACGGCTTCGGTGCGACAACCGCTGCGGCCTGGTCGGCTCGTGCGAGACCAGGGCTGGGCGTATCAGTGCCCCTGTCCTGGGACGAGTTGGGAAGCGTGACTAGCGGCGCACAGTGGACGATCTCAAACATTCACGACCGGTTGGACGTAGCGAACTCGCCTTGGAACGACTACACCCCGCAATCCATCAGCAAGGCGATGGCGGCGATCAATTACGTGCCGACCCCAGCGAAGCGCTAAGCGGCTCAATCACCCTTGCCGGGTCAGTCGAGCTGCTGTTTTGACCTTCTGTATCTCATGACTGGAAAATGGGAGCCGGTGGGTATGTGGGTGAAACTCGGGTAGCCGGTGGGCACACCCTGTGGACAAACGGTGGGCAGGCGCAGCCTGTCCACCGTTTGTCCATCAGCGGTTGTCCACGGGTTGAGCGCAGCGAGCCGAGTGGTCGCGAAGCGATCATCCACATATCCACGGGTTCAGATGATTGTCTTTTGACTTGGTGTTTAGCGGCTAAACACTTGCCCCTAGCAGTCGATGCCCGGGCTTCCCCGTCGCCAAGAGTCTTCAGGGGGTCTGCTTGTCTGGCGGCTTCGAAGATAAGCACCGGTTGATGAGGAGCTCAAAGGGCGACCTGGCGCGGCGGAACACACATCAAGGAAAATGCGATCTTTCTGAAAACGGTTCGAAGTTGGCTTGGGTTTGCCGCGTCTGGGAAATAGTATGTCGGAGTCAAAACTAAAAGGACACCCAGTGGCAACCCTCCTCCGTTTTCCTCGCTTTGTAGCCTACGTAGTCGGCGCACTTCTCGGTTACGCGGCTCATCACACCCTTCAACCTCCCGTCATGTTCTTGACATCGAGGCTTTCCCGGACGCATATCGGCCGCAGAGCTTTCATCCTGGCCGCGCGGTCGCCGATTGGCCTGCAGCATGTGTTGCTCACGATTCTGATTTCCTTCATCGCAGTCGCACTTTTTTTGCTGCCTTACCTGCTCCCTATTTGGGCACTTGTCCTGCTCCTGCTGGCGCCGCTGCCAGTGTTCGCTGTGTTCAACTACTCCGGCCGCGTACTCACCGTCACCAATCGCGGCAACGGGAACTGGCATATCCACCTGAACACCCTTCGGGCACGCAATCAGACCAGCGCGAGCCGATGGGACGGCGCCTTCGCAGATCTCGAGTCCGTAGCGTCCATGGCCCGCGCGGGCGGGCTACAAACGCTGACGTTGGACTCTACATTGTTGGCACACGCGGCGACCGCTGAACGCCTAGCGCGTAAATTGACGCGTGCATTCTCCAAGCATGGCTTGGTGAGCGAAGTGACAATTAAAGAACCTCGGGCACGGGGTGTTGTGGGCACCGGCTTCATTCATGTTTTGCTGGCACGCCAGCGACACCTCAAAGGCCATCGCTCCGTTTACCAAGCCCCGTTGAATTTGAAGTCGAGAAAGATCGTAGTCGACCTCTCGCCCGCTCCTCACTCGTCACTTGACGCCAAGCTCACGGGCTAATCGCGAGCTCCTCGGATTCCGGTCGGTGTGCCTATACTTAATTACCGCGACTATTGATCAAGAGCTGATTTACGCCGGCTTTCTCGAACACAGATGATATTCTTTGAACTCCAAGCGCGTGACATTTCCGAACTGAACGACGCCGATTTGCGCGAGCTTGTGGGACGTTTGTGCGAAGCCGAGCTACTCCAAAGCGGCATTCCCCCGTCCCGAGTTTTTTGGGGAGGGGCTCAGGAGGCTCCCGATGGAGGCCTCGACGTACAAGTCGAAGCCGCCCACGGAATCGATGATTCTGCCTATATTCCACGGCCCTCCACAGGCTTTCAAGTAAAAAAACACCCCATGAGTAAGGCGGCGTGCCGAGCCGAAATGGAGGAGAGCGGCGCACCTAAGAAGGTTCTGATGGACCTCGCCTCTAGGCGAGGTGCGTACATCATTGTCAGTGGCAAGGACGATTGTTCAGGAAAGATGCTTTCTGAGCGACTGGCGGGCATGAAAGAGGCGGTTGCTGCCCTGCCAGATGCTGACAAACTAAGAGTGGATTTTTACGGGCGAGATCGACTGCACGCGTGGCTTCGAAGACACCCAGGAGTCGCGCTTTGGGTGCGCTCCCGCCTCGGAAAGCCATTGGCAGGCTGGAGGCCTTTTGAACGATGGGCGGGCACTCCCCCAGGCTTCGACGACCAGTTCCTGGTTGACAACCACCCGTGCGTCCTTGCCCCCGACCACCGAGACATGGTCCCCGTGTTGGAGGGTCTGCATCTCGCGAGGGATAGACTTCGCGAACCTGGAAGCACCGTTCGCGTTATGGGGCTATCCGGCGTAGGTAAAACGCGTTTCGTGCAGGCCATGTTCGAGAGCGACGTGGGGCTGAATTCTTTGCCTGCAAGTGATGTCATCTACGCTGATCTTGGGAACGATCTGACTCCGACCGCCTCCGAACTCCTTGTTTATCTAATAGCCAACCGGTTCACTACGTACGTGGTATTGGATAACTGTCCGCCGGACGTGCATCGAAGCCTGCAAAGGCAAGTCGCATCCAGCGGAGCATGCTTGCGTCTGCTCACGATTGAGTATGACATTTCGGATGATAAGCCTGAGGAAACCGTCGTTATCTACCTTGAGCCGTCCAGCGAGGAAATGGTGGCTCGGCTCGTACAAAAACGCATCCCGGGCATCGGGGCAGTGAATGCTGAACGCATAGCGGAGTTCGCGGGGGGAAATGCGAGAGTAGCAATCGCTTTAGCAAGCCAGGTCGGAACAGGCGAGTCGCTGTCAAACTTTTCTGATGAAGATCTTTTTAGAAGACTATTCATGCAGCGAAAAGGAGACTCATCGAGCCTGTTGCAAAGTGCTGAAGCTCTGGCGCTCGTGTACTCCTTTAACGCCTCGCGCGCTGAGGGTGACGAGTTGGGAGGAATTTCGGCGGTCGCCGGTATAGCGCGCCAAACCTTATACAAGGATCAAGCAGAACTGCTGCGGCGCCAATTAGCCCAGTCTCGGGGCAACTGGCGCGCGATCCTCCCTCACGCGTTAGCTAACCGACTAGCCAAACGCGCGCTGGAAAATATACCACCCGAGGATATCAATGCAGAACTATTCAAGCCCGGAAACGTGCGCCTACTCCAATCGTGTGCGCATCGTCTCGGTTACTTGCATGACATAGAGGCTGCCCAGCGCCTCGCAGCCACTTGGCTCGAACCGGCCTTGCCTCTTGCAGACATTGCCACGTGCAGTGAGTCAGGCTTGGTGGTGTGGGAATTCCTTGCCCCACTTTTTCCTGAAGTGGTGCTTCGGGCTATTAAGCGGGCGGCGCACGACCGCCGGTTTGCATCGAGGCAGAATGCGCATTTCGTGCGCTTCGTTCGCCTCCTTTGCCGTCTCGCATATGAGGATGAGCACTTTGACTGCGCAGTGGGCATACTCTTATTGTTCGCCGAAGGTGAGGCCCCAGGGGAGAACAATCATAGTGTGGTCGAACAGATGCGCAGGTTGTTCTCGGTTCGTCTCTCAGGGACAGAGGCAACACCGCTTCGTCGCCAAGCCTTTATTGGCAAGCTGCTAGGCTCTGGCATCCCCAGACACATGGATATTGCGAGGGAGCTCTGCCGCTCGGCTTTCGAAACTCGCAGCTGGACGTCAGTGGGCACGTTTCACTTTGGGGCGAGGAAAAGGGGACCCGGCTGGTCGCCAGATAGTCACACCCAGCAAACTGCCTGGTACGTGGATCATATTAAGCTGCTGGAGTCTGGGTTACGCTCGGGTGTCCCGAGCACAAAAGAAGCCGTCAAGTCGATCTTGGCCGCACATTTTCGCAGCCTTTGCTGGATCCAAGAGTGTTTAGAGGTACTCGAACCGATCGTACGCGAGCATGCGGCCGGGGGCAGGTGGCCGGCGATGTGGATGAGCATCAAGAAGGCCCTCCATTTCGCGAGCGACCGTCACTCTGCCGATATGCTTGACCAAATCCGAGTTCTCGAGCGTTTGGCTGCACCCGCAGACACATACGCGGAGATCGAGGCTTACGTGCTGGTTGACGTTTGGGAGCATGCCGAACTCCGGGGCACCTTCAGTGACAGTGCGCACGACATATTCGAAAGGGCGCAGGCGCTCGGCGAATTGGTCGCAACCGAGCCTCAGCATCTCGATCGCTTGGGTACAAGACTTTGGCACTGCAACGCTCAGCCGCTGTTTCAGTTCGGCAAAGGTTTGGCAAGAGGGTCATCGAACGTTTTTGAGACGTTCTCTGCGCTTATCGGATCCTTTCAGAAACACCAAACTGAACAATCCAATCCTCAATTGCTGAGCGGTTTCATTAGCGGCGTGCATGACTCGGAAGATGCGGTCAAGATGCTCCAGAGCATAGTAGCGACCCCCGGTTTGTCGTCTTTCTCCGTTTCGATGCTTACTGCAGTTCCCATTTCTCCGCCGCTTTTCCAAACCCTCCTTACCTTGGCGAAGGAAGGAGAGATCGAGGCTTGGCGTTTTGAGCATCTAGGTCATGGTTCCGGCGACGCACTTTCCGACGCCGATATGGCGAAGCTGCTGGCAGAAATTAATGAGTTGAAGCAAGGCTATTTGTCTACCATATGGATCGTTCACATGCGGTTAAACCGCAGCCGCGGGATGCCGCTGTCGGAGGAGATTCGGCGTGTAGCCTGGTCTGCCATTTACATTCTCGTATCGCAAGAGAGGGGTGAACGTGGCCCTCGGCAACGGCATGGAATTGAACTTGTTCTCGACGCGACATTAACGCCCGACGCGCCGGAGCAGGAAGTCCGTCAGCTAATCTACGCATTCTGTGACGGAATCCGCAGCCGGAGGCTATACGCTTTCGAATCGCGAGAAATCACGTCCGCCCTAGCGGTCAAATACCCGGAGTGGCTCCTGGACGAAATGTTCAATGGTAGCGAAGGGGAACTCGATTTTGCGAGGGAACTGTTCAGTGATAGCGTGTCTATGAGCGATGAGCCGACACTGAACTGCGTCCCAGTAGAAAGAATATTGAGTTGGTGCCGTGGTGATGAAGGGCGGATTATGAAAATCGCAAATACACTCACCGCTTATGTTCCAACGAAGGCCGTCGGCCAACCTCAGGCGGTTCCCGACAGTGTGACTTTGAGCACCCACGCGAAGTCTCTTTTCGACGCTGCGCGCGACAAGCGCGCCTTCGTTGAGATCTTGTTCGATCGCGTTCACCCAGACAGCTGGTCCGGCTCTCTTGCCGACATTTTTGACGCCAGATCCCGTGCGTTCGCGGAGTTGCTTGAAGTCTCGGATACGGAGTTGCGGGCTCTCGTGGGTGAAAAATTGGCGCTTCTAAAGCTGGCGATCGTTCAACTGCGTGAGAAGGAGAACTCGATCAATAGCGAGCGCGAGCAGCGATTTGAGTGAGCAACGGCGAGGGACGGCCGCTTGTCCTCACTGCTCCGGGCTCTTCGCAGTGATGTTCGTGCCCCATGCGAAGGCTCGGCCTGTCGTCACGTCCGGAAGTGGTATGGCAGGGCACGGGGCTTTCGGTACGCACGCGCTGACGCGGGTGGCCTGTAACGCCCGCAAGGCACAATGGACTGTTCCGGTACTGACCACAGAGACGATGGGGGCTGTCCCGCAAGCATCAGAGCGAACTACTTTCCTTCGACGAACGCGACAAGGTGCGTGCCGGTGAATTGCCCGCCGCAATCAGGCTGCTTCTCGCTGTCAGATGAGAAAATGTTCCCGACTGGCGCCGGCGCGCTCGGCCGCGGCGAGCCAGCGGGGTGCGCGTCCACGGCCACTCCAAGTGTCGCCGGACTCTGGATGCCGGTACTTCGGTGCCACAACGCTACGAGAGTCCCCTTTGCCCTGGGCCGTCTTTCGCTTAAGCCGCGCGGCCTTTTTCTGTGCGTATGCGGCTTGAATATCTTCCGGTGAAATTTGGAAGTCGCGCATCTGTCGGATGATCTTCTGAAGGGCCGCTGCCCGGCCATTCAGGCGGAGACTTTCAGCTCGACTGTTGATTTGCAGGCAGAGTTGACCCACTTTTACGTTTGATTTGCATCTAATTCTGACCCACCTCGTGAACACTAT